>DAIRCP010000035.1:0-30199 GCA_036796635.1 Prevotella sp.
GGGATTCGTCCCACAATCGACGGTCGTCAGGGTGGCGTCCGTGAGAGTCTAGAAGACAAGACCATGAATCTGGCTAAAGCTGTAGCCAAGCTGATTAGCAGTAATCTGAAGAACGGTGACGGTTCACCTGTAGAGTGCGTGATTGCCGATGGTACCATCGGTCGTGTACCGGAGAGTGCAGCCTGCGCAGAGAAATTCGAGCGCGAGGGTGTAGGCTCCACCATCACGGTCACTTCCTGCTGGTGCTACGGTGCCGAGACTATGGATATGAATCCTTATTATCCCAAGGCTGTCTGGGGATTCAACGGCACGGAACGACCGGGTGCTGTCTATCTGGCTGCCGTCCTGGCTGCCCACGCACAGAAGGGTCTGCCTGCCTTCGGCATCTACGGACATGACGTACAGGATCTGGACGACAATACCATCCCTGCCGATGTAGCAGAAAAGATTCTGCGCTTTGCCCGTGCAGCACAGGCTGTAGCCACCATGCGCGGCAAGTCTTACCTCTCCATGGGTAGCATGTGTATGGGTATCGCAGGCTCCATCGTCAGTCCGGAGTTCTTCCAGGAGTATCTCGGCATGCGCAACGAGTCTGTTGACCTCACCGAAATCATCCGCCGTATGGAGGAAGGTATCTATGACAAAGAGGAATTCAAGAAGGCTATGGCATGGACCGAGAAATACTGCAAGGTGAATGAGGGACATGACTTCAACACACCGCAGAAGACCAAGACACGCCAGCAGAAGGATGCCGACTGGGAGTTTATCGTCAAAATGATGATTATCATGCGCGACCTGATGATAGGCAATCCGAAACTCGAGAAGATGGGATTCAAGGAAGAGGCACTCGGTCACAATGCCATCGCTGCCGGATTCCAGGGTCAGCGCCAATGGACTGACTTCTATCCTAACGGAGACTTCCCTGAGGCACTCATGAATACCAACTTCGACTGGAACGGTATCCGCGAATCCTTCGTGCTCGCCACGGAGAATGATGCCTGCAACGGTGTTGCCATGCTCTTCGGTCACATGCTTACCCATCGCCCGCAGATATTCTCTGATATCCGTACCTACTGGAGTCCAGAGGCTGTGAAGCGCGTAACCGGCAAGGAACTCACCGGACTGGCTAAGAACGGTATCATCCATTTCATCAACTCTGGTGCCACCACACTCGACGGTACCGGTCAGGAGAAGGATGCAGAGGGTAAACCACAGATGAAGCAACCATGGGATATGACCCAGGAAGATGTGGACAACTGTCTGAAGAATACTACCTGGTATCCTGCCTGCCGTGACTATTTCCGCGGAGGCGGTTTCTCATCCAACTTCCTCACCAAGGGCGGTATGCCTGTCACCATGATGCGTCTAAACCTTGTCAAGGGCCTCGGTCCTGTGCTGCAGTTGGCTGAGGGCTGGACGGTAGATATAGATCCCGAGATTCACAAGATTCTCAATGAGCGTACAGACCGTACATGGCCTACCACCTGGTTTGTGCCCAGACTGTGTGACAAACCTGCCTTCCGCGACGTCTATTCTGTAATGAACAACTGGGGTGCCAACCATGGAGCTATCAGTTACGGTCACATCGGTGCCGACCTCATCACCATGGCATCCATCCTCCGTATTCCTGTCTGCATGCACAATGTAGAGGATAAGGACATCTTCCGTCCGTCTGCATGGAATGCCTTCGGCATGGATAAGGAAGGTTCTGATTACAGAGCATGTAATAATTACGGTCCTATCTACAAATAAACCGTAATTTCTCCCAGATTAAAACATCGAGATACACACGTTACCTGTGTAAAAACGTGTGTACTCGATGTGAAATCCCAAACAATCTTCATCTTTTAAACGGAGCACTGGTAAAAACAAATTTCTCCGTCACCTAAAAAATAATTATAAACTAACCATATTAACTTTGAACTAAAAAGAAATGCTATTATTTAGTGTAAAACTCTTATTCAAATTGCCAACCATAATCTTAAACTCGCCTTTCTCCGTTATACGCTGATTTTCTGAATTGACAAACGAAAATCTTGATAGCGGAATACTGAAACTTACATTTTTACTTTCACCCGGATCAAGACTGATCTTTTCAAAAGCACATAATTTACGGTTGTCAGGTGTGAGCGATGCAATCATATCACGATAATAGACCTGTACCACTTCTTTTCCCTTGCATGAACCTGTGTTTTTTACTGTCACGCTTACCTTGACCGTATCATTGATATTTACATCTGTTTTCTCAATATTCAAATCGAAATAATCAAAAGATGTATATGACAAACCGTATCCAAACGGATATAACACATTTACATTGCCTTCATATCCATACGCACCAGCCATTTTTTCATGGCTTTCTGCTAACTTGTGGTTGTAGTTCACAAGAGAATTGGTATACATAGGATAAGTATATGGCAACTTTCCTGATGGATTGACATCACCATAAAGGACATCTGCAATGGCATTTCCACCTTCGTTTCCTGGAAGATAGGTCATAATTATGGCTTTCATCTGCTGGGCAAGATCTGTAATGATACGCGGTCTGCCCTCATTAAGAATCAGTACTACAGGTTTACCTGTCTTAGCCAGAGCCAATGCCAGTTCACGCTGATTGTCGGATATTCTCAAATCATTCAGATCACCTAATTTTTCGGTATATGAGTTTTCGCCCAAACATAACAATATAGCATCGGCATTGGCGGAAGCTTTCACGGCAGACTCAATATTCATATTTTTTTCTTCATCATATTTACCTTCCATATTATATTCAAGTCCCGGTACAAAATTCACATGGTCTGCTCCAACTTTGGCAGTGACAGCTTCTAGTATTGTCTGATACTGCTGTGCAAACTCTTCTACCTTTTCCCCTTGCCAGCTATAACTCCAGCCACCGTCCAGTGTTCTCATACTGTTGGCGTTCGGTCCTACTATAAGTACTTTCTTATCTTTTGACAGGGGCAATATTTTATCATTATTTTTAAGTAGCGTAATACATTCTGTTGCTGCCTCGTATGACTTTTGCTGATGCTCTTTCCCACCAAACAGGGGATAATCGCTTAATTTTGTCACAGGATGTTCGAAGAGTCCCAGTTCTTGCTTTACTTTAAGAATTCGGCGGACTGCATCATCTATTCTTGACATGGGCACTTCTCCCTCCTTTACGAGTTCTACAAGATACTTACAAAAATCAAAATCATAAGGTATCATACTCATATCTATACCAGCATTTATTGCCACTTTTACTGCTTCTTTCTGACTGGATACGACCTTGTCACGATTATATAGATTCTCTATATCTGCCCAGTCTGTAACTACCAACCCGTGGAATTGTAATTCATTCTTCAATATATCTGTAATGATGTGCTTATTTGCATGGACTGGTATATCATTAATAATTCCAGAGTTAATCATTACGGAGTGTGTACCTTCCTCAATAGCAGCAGCAAATGCAGGTAAGTGTACTTGTCTCAGAATATATTCAGGGATATAAGCAGGAGTACGGTCCTTACCTGAAACGGCAGCGGAATAACCTAGAAAATGTTTCATACATGATGCCACATGATATTTGTCACCTATATTGTCTCCTTCGTAACCTCTAATCATTTCACGTCCCATCTCTGATGTAAGATAGGTATCTTCACCAAAGGTTTCCCATATACGGGGCCAGCAAGGATTGATACCTAAGTCAAGTACAGGAGAGAATACCCATGGAATGTTGCTGGCACGGGTTTCATAGGCTGTGATGCGTGCACCTTCTCTGACCAGATTGCGATTCCAGGTAGCTGCCATCGCTATCTGCTGTGGAAACAGCGTGGCTCCTGCCGTATAAGTTGTACCATGAATAGCATCAATTCCATAAAGACAAGGTATACCAAGACGCGTTTCCTTGGTGGAAACCTGCTGTATACGACCTATTACCTTTTGCCAAGTTTTTAGATCCATAGCCTTGTTGTTCGTTACATTCAGAATGGATCCCACATGCCATTTCTGAAGGGCAATATGGAGGGCACTGTCATTGAGTTGCAAAGGCTCCACAACTACATTATTTTTCTGTACGGCAACGACATCGAGACAGATTTGGGACATCTGCCCAACTTTCTCTTCCAATGTCATCTGTGACAATAGCTTTTCAATATCTACTGTTGCATTCTTATTTTCCTTATCCACCTTGCCGAAACTATTCAGAATGGAAAGGAACATCATCACTATTAAAAATGTCTTCTTCATAAATTTATTTTTTTCATTATTGTATAACAAGCGTCTAACGTGAAGAAATAATCTTTTTCCCGTTTTTGACATAAATTCCATGTATCAAATTCTTTTCTGAATCTATACGCTGTCCACTAAGTGTATATACATATCCTTGATACGTATTATCTCTGCTTTCATTGACCGACAAAGAGGTAGGAATATCCACCTTCTGCGAACCATAGACCTCTAATTCAAAGATACTGTAACCATAAGCTTCCAGTAATCTGCCACGCCCTTGAATGCGGACAAAGCGTGTATCTACATAATTCAGTGCGGAAGATACCCATCCGCCACTAGTGGCTACTGCTGTTGCAGATGTATTCCAATTCACGCCGTCTATTGAAGTCTCTATGTCATATTTGCTGGCAGCCGCACCTTCCCAGTCAACTTTCACAGTATCAACTTTATATATTGCCTGCAAATCCACCGTTAAATTTTCATCATCATTTTTCCACTGACTTTCCCAACGAGTAGTCATATCTCCATCGGTAGCCAATGTTCCAGCCGTTCCACTCGAAGCTTTGGTAGGCTTATGTAATGCCAGATTGATATCAGAAAGATTTTTAGCATGCACATAAACCGTATCAACAAGTGAACCATACGTGAACACGATGGCATAATCACCAACATGACTCGCTGATAATGAAGAGTCATTCTCATTATATAAGGCCTGGGTAGTAAGGGTAAGTTTTTTATCTTCACCACAAGAATATACAGAGGCAACCATATCCGATTGAGACACATAGAAAGGTGTTCCGAACTGATCTGTGGCAGAAAATGAATATGTTTGTTTATCTCCGCCTACAACGACAGATACATCTTTAGGCGATACCGTAAATAGCACTGGAACAACGGCCTCTTCCACTGGCAGTATCTTTTCCACACTGAGATTACCTGTTGATGCCTTCACCTTGGCAGAACCATAAACTGTAGGAGTAAAGATACCGGAAGTGGAGACGGAACCATCCTCTGTAGTCCATGCTACATCCACGTCACACCATTTTCCTCCTATTGTATATCCCTTTGCAGTGAGTTGCGAGGGTTGCCCTTGTTTCAACATATCCTTATCAGCAGTTATTCTGATGCCCAGAATATCATCATCTGTGAGCGAAGCCTTCAATCCATAAGCCTCTATCTCGTACAGTGATATACCATATTGAGTGGCACGTTGCAGTCCTATGATTTTAATATATCGGGCACTGACATCTCCCATTTTTACTTCATCTTTGCCACCATCACTCGTAACGGTCTTTACTGAAGTCCATGTATTTCCGTCATCAGACACCAGAATATTATATTCCGAAGCGTATGCCGCTTCCCAATACAGTTTCAACTGATAAAGCGCACATTTCTCTCCCAAATCAACGCTTATCCATTGGTTATCCTCATGGCTACTTCCCCAACGGGTGGTATAGTCACCATCAGTAGCATTGGAAATGACAGTACCTACATTCTCTGTACTGCTGGCCGTCACTGTTTTGTGGAGTGCCAGATTTTCCATGCCTATAGAATCACGCACATCGCCGCTTACAGCTGCAGTCTGAATATATGGAACAGCCTTGCGATTGGGATAATCACTGATAAAGAGTTCATGGGGTGATACCGTATGCGAATAGCCAGTAGAAAATGTTACCGTGAGATCTTTATCTGTAGGATTAAATATCTGATATGTTTTCGTACCGTTTTTATTAAAACAGCGTGCTGTAGGATAGTTGGCAGTGACAGTCCAATCCAGATCTCCATGAGAACGGTGACTGTGGGTCACAAAATAAGTGATACCATTTGTACCTACACCTGATTTTCCAGAACATTCGCTGTTGTTATCTTGCCATAAAGTATCAAATATCCTAGCAGCCTCATCAGGATTGGAGCGCTGCAAATAAGAAAGAACTACATTCCCCCAACCTCCGGAAGCTCCCAGATAGGCACCTTGCTTATTCGCTTCGGCTGCGATCCATCCACCGATCATCTTGTCGCGCATCAGTCTGGCATAATCCCAAGCTGCAAACTGTTTGTTTTCTGATAAATAGTCTAAGGCTGGAGAGATGGGCATCCACTGAATTCCCTGCATATAGATGGCATCATAACCAAAATAAGTCCACCAACCTACACCATGACAGGTGAGATTAGAATTATATGGTGGTATGATTGTTTGCTTCACTCCATTGAGATCTGTATAAGTACTTGTGAATTTAGAATAGGGTATATTATATTCTTCAGCAGTCTGTGTATGGTATTTATCCAATGTATAATCAGCTGCAGCATCTGTATGGCGGTCGAACCAATATTCAGCCACACCACGCGCCTCACTTACCCAACCAAACAAACCAGCATCACGCATCTCATCATCACCCAATGCCACGCCAAGCAGGTACATACCCCCCCAACTCTGCATCGCTTCCGAACTGGATTCCTGTCCATTGCCATTGTCATCACCCATACCACCGGCAAATGAATGTCCTGCCCATGGATCGAACGTGCGGAAGAATGGATAGCTGGTATCTTGATGGTCCCAATTGGCATAATCTTTGACCAACTGACGTGCCATCTGACCGTAATTATCACGGAAATCTTGATCGACAAGGGCTAATAAGGCACTTGCTAATGTAAAATAGCCATAATGGAAGTGGTGATCATTAAATGTATCACTATCATAACTGGTAGAATAGCCTACGAGACCACCCCAGCGGTCATATCGGGCAAAGAAATGATTTTTTTCTCCCGGTGTGAAGGTGTACCAGTCCACCAGTTTTTCTTTGAGTCGGTCATGACACTTTTCAAATAGTATTGTATCACCTGATTCCCGCGCAAACATCATGTTGAGCGCCATCTGTGTAAGTCCTTTTCCACCCCAGTAAGTATCGTCACCAAATGTGCCATTATTGGCATAATAATCAAGCATGGTTTTCATCTTTACTTCATCGTAAGGATTGGTAACCCCTGTGGTATCACTTGGCATTGCATAATAAGGCAGCATGCCATTGAAGTTATAATCTATCTCAAAATGTGTACCTTGCGCCATCTTCAGTTTTCCTCGTGGTGTGACATAATTCAGATCGGTAAACTTGAGTAGTCCATCATTACCTGTATCCCTATATTGATGTGGAAGGAATCCCTGCAACACATTTACAGACTCACCGTTAAGACTTTCCGCCTGTATATCCCAATACGTCTGCACTTTCCCTGCATCCATATTATATTTCCATGATACGGTAGTACTGCGAGGAATACTATAGGCGTATGTATCCAGCACCTTCAAGTCACTGAGCGTGTGCAATGGTGCCACTGCTATATACTGTTTGTCGCCACTGAAATGAATAGTAGCCACAGACTTATTGATAATAATCTCGCTACCTGCCGGAAGATATATACCATAGATATCCTTATCTTTCTTCATGACAAATGACGAGCAAATAGATTCTGACGAGATAGCAGTTCCGTCGGCTTTGAGTATTTCCACAGCAGCATCCTGTTGGAAATCGCTGGAAGTCCAACTGCTGTTTGCCAATGATATTTGCGGCACTACACCGCCCATCTCTATCCACGTAAAGGGCATACCATGAACCATCGTCACATCAAACCGCTTGTCAGCATCCTGCATACTGAACTCCACATCCCAGTCATGCCAGGTTTCGGCAACAGCAGATTTAGGACTGAAATCCTCTCCGGAAACAGAGAGAATCGTATTGGATTTCATTTCGGTACCATTCTCAATCCAAAACGATGGTCGCTGTATATCAAGTCCATAACTCTGTGCCTGAATAAACTGAGGATAACTCCATAGATGGCCGCTATACTGATCAGTAATCAGATTGGTCCACCAATCATTCGTGGGAATGGGTTGGCCATTTCGTTCTGCCATATAAAGAGTTTTATATTGCATCATGCGACTTTGGTCACCCGAATGTGTTGTGCTTTTGCTATTGGCCAGGGGGGTATATGAAGCATAACTTCCTTTACCTACTTCCACAGCCGTTTGAGCATGTGATATGGTTGGGAACAACAGCATTCCTGTAAGAAGTAATATATTTATTTTATTCATGTTGTTGTCTTTGGTATTCTATTGTTTAATGTTTAAAAGAAGGGAGTTAAAAAGGAAAGTGTCCCCTTCCAACTCCCTTGACAAAAAAGATTTATATAACTCTAACTAACTATTCATTATCATCATCATCCCACATAGAACCGTCTCTAGAATCTGCATGTCCAGTGTTTGCTGTTCCTGTGGCAGGAGTACTGCTAACAGTAGTTGGATCACCACTGCCGGCCATTATTCTATTTTCACAAGCCACAGTATAAACAACAACTATTGGCTTTACATATTTATTTTTTTGCATAATATCAATTATTTAATAATAAGTTTTTTTCCATTGATGATATAAAGTCCTGCATGCAGGTTTTCAGCATTCACTCGTTGTCCTGAAAGGGTATAGGCCACACGATTATTATTATCAGCATTCACTTTCGTCGAGTTAATACCTGTAACAATTGGGAAATATGCATTAGCGTTACTGGTAAGACCTGTAAAGTAAGCACGGAACGGAGTGATTGTCACACCCTCTCCCTTTTTAATCGTTACACTACCTGTACCACTTCCATCATAAGAAGAATTCTGAAGAACATACTTAGCTGGATTATCATCAGCAGCCGTAGTTATATAAGACATACATCCTTGTATATTTACACTACTGCTTCCAATCTGGACAGGATTAATAGTGTTTGAATTTGCAAGAGCAACGTCACCATCTCCTTCCCATGATATATCAGTAGATACAGAATTAGAGTTACAAACTACATAAGGATGGTTTGCCTCAATGGTATTTACCTGTGAGAATGATATGGAATTGTCTGAGTAGCCCTTAGCGTCCCATACAGTAATTCCCGTAGGTAATGAAGATATGGGCTTAGGCAGATAAACGGTACTGAAGCGATTAGGCTTAAAAGAACGAGTAATCTTATAACCAGGGGTACCAGTACTAATAAATGATACAGTAGTTCCTTGACCATTCCACATAGGTTGGGTATCAGGATCTGAATCAACAAACTGAAGTTTATTGACTGGGTGTAAATATCCTGCTGATTCCTTTACTACCATATTTTTAGTATCTTTTATTGGTTCATACATGTCATCAGGAGTACCTTTAGCTGATGTATAAGTACCCTTTACTCCTATTAATGCATTAACATATTTTGGCTGGATACTAGTACTTGTTAAATCACTAGCAGCCACAGAAGTCACGTTGGTTAAGTCAATATACATAGCATCTGCCTCATTAATCTTAGAGACATTACTTGCAAAAATATCACCTTTTACTGTAGCAACACCTGTGCTTTTATCAACCGTAACAGACAATGCAGTAGGGTCAGCAACTCTGTCACTACCATAAACACCCATTTCGAATATAGAAACGCCCCAACCCGGAGTGCTTGCTTTAGTGCTATTGAATTTTACAAAGCGAACATTAGTATTCTTATCCAAACCTGTGTAGTAAATGTAATGCCCACCTTTCGACTTTCCAAGGCCTGTAACCGTCTTTCCAGTTGAATATGTTGTTCCATCTGTAGAAAACTCTATGGTAAAATTTTCAGGATTAGCATTTTCAAAGAAAAGATCAATCGCATTGATTGTATAACGAGCCAACAGGTCAACTATCAGATAAGCAGGTTTATCTTCTGACGGATCTGTACCACTAGACCAGCGAGTATCTGGATCTCCATCAACAGCATTTGCAGCTTTGAAAGTAGCATCTTCACCACTGTAAGCAGACAGATTCTTTGTTGCCAAATTAGTGTCGTATGCATACACATTAGCTGTTGCTGTCAGGCTACCGGCTGTAGCCGTAATCGTAGAAAGACCTACTGCATTAGGGGTGAAAGACGAACCATCTGCAGCAACAGTTCCTCCAGCGCCAGACACAGAATATGTAATTGTACCTGACACACCTTCGGAAGTGAGTGTTAAGGCTACATTAGAGCCTACTTTTCCTATGCCTAAAGAGGCATCATTCATTGCTGCTGTCGTTGGCACAAGTTTCAACGTCTGAGCATAACTAGTAAACATCGCAAGCATTGCTGCGAAGAGTAATAAAGTTTTTTTCATAAAATTGTTGTTTAATTAATTATTACTGTTCTTATAAAACGATAAATATATTCATTGATAGCTTTACATCTCCCCCATTACAATCAACGAGCCAGAAGATTTCTTTCCTCTATCTGTCTGGTCAACAGGAGTTATTATGTTCTTATCATCAGATTTCTGATACACACGGACCCAATCTACATACATGTTCACATCATGGTTGCCAACTGCAGTAATCCCGTCTGGCGAAAGAATATTTGAGAAATATCCCCCTACTGCCAAATTGTAAATGATAAAAAAGTTATGCTGGAAATAATTACCTGCAGACCAGCCATCTTTCGTATCACTGATACCCATCTTGTAGTAAGGCTCTTCATTGGGATATTTATCCAAATCCAGGTACATACACACATTGTCTTTATCCCAAACGAGCGTAAAAAGATGAAAATCATCATTCTGGATGCAATAACTATTGGTAGTGCTACGGACATAGCTGGGGTATTGACCCGTATTATTATAATATCCCCAATGGCATGCACCATTCAAGAATCGGTCTTGCGTCCCTTTGCTGATACCCTCCGCATTGCCCATCTCCACAATGTCTATTTCACCACATTTCGGCCATCCGGCAGTTTTATAGTCTGCCCCAAGAAGCCAGAAAGCAGGCCATAACCCATTTGCGGTACTTGGCATTTTTATTCGGCTTTCTATCTTCCCTCGGGTAAAAATCACTTTGTCGCTGCTGTTTACCCTACCTGACGTAAAGCTCTTTCCGTTATAGCTTTCTCGTCTTGCTTTCATAATCAGGCAACTGGCACCACTTACAGGCTCCCGTCCTACTGTGATATTCTCACGCTTATAATACTGTAACTCTGCATTACCACTTCCATCACCATTCACCTCAATGTTCCATGCATTTTCATCTAATGCAGAACCATTGAATTCATCGCTCCACACCAGTTCATAACCATCTGTATCCCCAGAGTGAGTACCGTTATCAGCCACCGACGGAAGTGTTGTTGCAGTCAACAGCAGAGATATGACTAGGAAATTCTTCATATTATTACTTTTATCTAATAAATATTTTCTTCGTGCCCTCTGAACTTTTCACGATATACAATCCACGATGCTCCATAGACTGGACCTTACGTCCAGTCATGTCATAAATGCCATAGCCTACAGACTGATTATTCATATTTGTCACCACACTATTGATACCTGTAGACTTCTTGGCAGGACCATAGAAGAACACAGCATCATAATCGATAAGTGAGCCGGCAGTAGTAGGACCTGTTACGGTGAAGATATTGCCTGTACTGTAATTGGAAGCTGTAGAGAATTCCAAACCTTGCATCATCAGATATGAGACGGGAACATCTATTTGATACCAACTGCCGTCACGGGTAAAATTACCGATAGGATTGACTCCATCCGCATATTTTGTTCCCAGATTAAGATGTGCAGCCTTACCATTCCCGTCATATACGGTATAATGGAATTCTTCATCAGTAGATGCTTTCACCGCAAAATGAAGTGTATAGTCGGAAGTAATGCCAGTGAGATCAACACCGGTTCCTGGCGTAATATAATAGCCCAGACCACTCCATCCCTTACTACCTACTACCCATGACATATAAGCGGAACCTACTCCAAATGAATTATCATCATTCACAGATTGAGCTGTCACTGTATTTTCCCAAGGTTCAAGAAGCTGGGTAGATCCATTCGGACCTATATTGAAGTAGTGGTCTTTGGATATATTGGCGTTGGCAGTACTGCCATCAAGATAGACTACATAATAGTCATTGTCCTGAGGAAACACAAATGCATTCTCACTGACCTTGGTAATAGATATCTTGCGACTGTCTATCGTTTCACCAGTATTCACCACTTTGGATGATTTCGGACCATAAATAAACACGGCATCATAACCTACCTCCGTATTCGCAACACCTCCTGCAAGCATACAGAAGAGATTACCTGTGAAATTAGTTGCCGTGGAAAAGTTAATACCATAGCGATTTTCCAAATTCTTGATTGGCACATCTATGTTATACCATTTACCATCACGGGTAAAATCACCAATAGGTGCATGGTTTTCAAATGGAGTGGTACCTAGCACCACCCATCCTGCATTGCCAAATCCATCAATAAGTTCAAACTCTATAGGACCTGTATAGGTGGACTTCACTGCCAGATGCAGACGGTAATCATCATCTATGCCCGTCATATTAAGCGGACTGGTACTGCCGCCGACAAAATAGCCAAGTCCACTCCAACCTGCTGACTGAACGACAGCATTCATATAAGCACCACCTATTCCGAAAGAGTTGTCGTCTGATGGAGTCGTCATCTTATACGTATCGGACCAGGTGTACAACTGACGATTAGTGCCATTAGGACCGCAGTCCACAATCTGATCCTCCGTGATATTACTTGACTTAGTACTCTCATCAAGATAAATGAGATAATAACGATTGTCTTTGGAGAACTTGAATGGGGCCTCAGAAGCAGCCGTTACGGTGGCATCATAATCACTGGATACTGTATCAGCTACAGAGTTCTTAGGACCATGGAAGAATACTGCATCGTAAGCAAAAGCTGTTCCGGCATTACTTCCGGCATTGATACAGAAGATGTTGCCATTGTAATCTGAATCAGAGCTGAAACACAATCCGAATTTACTTTTCAGATAGCTCATCGGTATGTCTATATTATGCCATTTGCCATCACGTGCGAAGTTTGCCAGAGGCAAATGCTTGTTGCCGTCTATTACCAGCCATGAAGAACCAAAAATAAGATTGGCTGTGTGACCTTTCCCATCGGTAAAATAAAAATCTATAGGATCTGTAGATGCACTCTTCAATGCCATGTGCAGATGATAGTCATTATTGATTCCTGTCAGATTGAGGGTACCACTGGCTGCATTCACATTATAGCCCATGCCCGACCAACCTTTGGAAGCTACGACAAAAGCCTGATAATTACCTGTCACACCAAATGAATTGGTTTCAGTGATATCACCGTAGTTCATGGTATTCTCCCATACGTACGAGTTCTGTGAGCCACCATTATCACCCATATTCACATATTGTTCATTGGTTATATTGGCAGTACGAGTAGTTTCGTCAAGAAAAACCCCATAATACATTTCATCCTTGGAGAACTTGAATGGATTAGTTGCAGCATCTGTCACTTTGATACTGTCACTCGTTGATGTATTGCCACCGGTATTACCACCAGTATCTCCACCAGTGTTGCCACCCGTACCACTTCCATTCTTTTTCTTAGTCACCACTTTGGTCACCAAGTCCTCATCATCAGCATTCACGGTCTTCACCAATTTTATCATTGAGAGATAACAGGGATTGAGATTCTCTTTATAGATAGTCAACTTTTGTTTTCCTGCTGCTAGAATCAATGGTATCTGTATGGCAACATACGTGGTGTCTGAGGGTGAAGCGAGGAACGTATTCCGGGAGGAAAGCACATTGCCAGTCCCATCCATTACGGAAATTCGAGCTGCCACTTTATCACTTGCCGATGAATCACGGGAAGCACGTGCGATAAGCGTGTAGGTTCCTCCTTCCGGTATGTTCACCTGATAAGTTGTAGATATCTGAGCTGCATTGAGAGACAGCTCCACACTGTCTGTACACTGTGGGTCATAACTCTTCTGTAAATGTGTAAGACTGGATTCATCTATAAACTGTGCCACTGGTATCTTTTCATTGATGCCATAATAGTATGTACTGTCAAACCGTGACATGTTCACATAACTGAAACCAACGTCAGTCAGTGTTCCTGCAGATATTCCCTTCGTCTTATTTGGATATTCCACCAAGTTATAATAAGGAGTACTATTAGAGCCACGTGCCTTAAACCAGGCATAACGATACACATAATCACTGTTTTCCAGCAACTTCACCTTTTCTATCATAGAAGATTCCTGCTGTGCGGCTGTCACGGTACCTTCCCATGAACAGAATTCGGTGAGCCACACCTTCTTGCCATATCTCTTGGCAAAATTTTCTACGTAGCTGAGCACAGCCGTAGGCGTATTCATATAACTGTGCAGAGCCAGATAATCCATTCGCGGTTCCTTTCCATACAACTTTTTATAAGCCGTAATGAAAGCATCCATCCATTCTGTTGGCTGATAGGTCACACCATCGTTAATAGCCCCATCAGGATAATTTAATGCCGGAGCTACCAATGAAAGCCCAAGTTCATCTGCAATACTCTCCATTGCTGGCCACGCCTGAGCAGCTTGGGTAGGTGTGATGTTTGATTGCGCCTTGAAATTAGGTTCATTGAATCCAAGCAAAAATTTATCCTGAGGGTGAGCTTTGTAATATGTACGTAATGCATTGGCATCATAGTTGGTAGTCCATGCCATGGGTACATACTCTATTACCTGGTCTGCCCCCATATAAGAAGCGACAGCCGATGGAGGTGTTACACTCCAGTTGTACCACCATGAACATCCTTTGGCCAATGCCTGAAGATCTGCCACATAACCAAGGTTGTTTTCGCCGAAACCACGTTTGGCACTACGAACATTTGCTGCAAATGTCAGACTAGAGACTAACAGCAATGCCATAAGCATTAGTACATTCTTTCTCATATTTACTTCACAATTACTTCATTATAACTTTTCTACCATTCTGTATCAAGAGTCCCTTGGTACCAGCTGCCACGCGTTGGCCCGCAAGATTATATAGCACACCACTGTTTTTTGCGGATGTCTCCACATTGGTAATACCAGATGTAACTGCCGGACCATAGAAGAAGAAAGAGTCCATCTGCATATTATTGCCCTGTGCACCAAAAAGCCACCATACCAAATTCTTGTCAGCATAGGTCTTGTTGGCTGCCGTTGAAAAATCCAGTCCATACAAGTCAAGCAGTTTCTCACCGGTGATATCTACATTATACCAGCTACCATCAGCAGCAATGCTCAACTTGGTCAAATCTATTTTAGCTTCCTTTCCATTTCCATCAGCCAAACCTATTGCAAAGTCACCTCCTGCATCCATCTTGGTTGTACGGATAGAGAAATGCAATGTATAATCTGATGTGATTCCGGAAAGATCGATAGGATTTGCTTTGGCAACATTCTCTCCCCATCCAGACCATCCAGCTGCACCGGCAACAAACTTCAGATTCTCTCCCATGACGCCATAAGAGTTGATATCCGAATTCTCAGCTATCGAGCTCTGCCCATCCCAGTTATACAAAGGTCGGCCAGCAGTGGCACCCGTACCAATATAAGTGTATTGTGCATCTGTGATACCAAGGGCAGCTCTGGATTCATCGCCTAAATAGACTGCATACACATGATCGGTGGATTTAATAGGATTTTTCTTGATGTAAGGGTTATTTACACCCTCTTCTCCTGCGTTGATTACGGTTTGTGCATTCACTGTTAATGCAGCAGCAAACAGCACTGCCATTGTAAAAAATTTCTTCATATTTTTTCAAAATTAAAAGTTAATAGTGTTATATATCATATTTGATATTTACCAATTAGGATTCTGCTCGATACCTGTCAGATCTATTTCTTTGGAAGGAATAGGGAACAGTTCATTCTTATTCTTCTGGAATGTACCATATTCAGCTTTCGCCTCATCGGTTTCTGTATTGATATAGTTATCCATTGTTTCCTTAGCTATACCCCAGCGGCATAAGTCAAACCAGCGATGTCCTTCCATACCCAGTTCCACACGACGTTCATGGCGAATGGCGGTACGAAGATCAGTCTGATTATCAGAGAAGGTAACAGTCTTGCCTTGTATGGTAGATGTGTATGGGAAACTGGCCATACCAGCACGAGCGCGCACTTGATTCAGTGCATTCTTGGCTAAGGTCAAATCTGTTGCATCACCAAGTTCACAACAAGTCTCCGCATACATCAACAGCACATCTGAATAACGTATTTGTCGGTTATTGACTGGGCCACGACTGTCGTGAGTCAATTTATAGGGAGAGCCGTTATTATCCTTATACATGTCATATTTGACTGTACAGTAACGGTCACCAAGATAAATCTCCTGAGCCGGTGTTTCTATCTGTTCATCTGTAGGATTCAGAATGGTGGCATTCAACCGCACATCATTGGGTTCGAATTCATTATACAGGTTCTGCGTTGGCTTGTTAAAACCCCAACCTGCAGCACCTCCGCATATCGTTGCAGAACGTGAACGAGTAAGGATGAGTGTAAACGTACCTCTCGTAAATCCTTCACCTTCGCCGTAATCAGATGTAGGGTCTTCCGTATATTGTATTTCAAATACACTTTCCTTTCCATTTTCACCGGTAAGCAGGAAATTATCAGCATAGTTAGGGAGCAGTGAATATTGACCACTGGCAATAATTTTCTCTCCCCACTTCTTTGCCTGCTGATAAGCAGCCTTGGCTCCTTCTGTATTTCCGTCTTGAGCTAAGAATCCAGCTCTGTAGAGATTCACCTTCAGCAGCATGGCATCTGCAGCTCCGACAGTGGCGCGTCCCAGGTCAGCATCATCATATTTACTTTTCTCCCACAGCAGTGAATCTGCTGATTCCAGATCCTTGATAATAAACTGATATGTCTCATCACGGGTACTACGCTTCTGCGCCCACTTGGAAGAGGAGTCTATCACATAGTCTATCAGTGGCATACCACCAAACATGCGAACCAGGCGGAAGTAATAGTAAGCACGCAGATATTTAGCCTCACCTATGAGACGATTGCGCAGACTCACTTCATCTGAAGCAACGGTGGAGTTCGGAATTTCCTGGATAGCCAGATTGGCACGACTGATACCTTGCCACTGTGCACGGTAATAACCCAATAGAAGTAAATTATTAGTGTTCGTCTTGAAGTTTTCCAGTTCACGGACAGCTGCCATATCTGTCACCCCCTGCCCTCCTTTCAGTGCATCATCAGATACCACATCTCCTATAAACCATTCAGGATAATAGGTCGTTGTGTTTCCATATTCCCACATCAAAGGCACGTAAGCGGCAGTTGTAACTTGCTCGTCTGCACTTATTGACGTGAAATAATCCGATAATTTCGTCGTTCCTGGAGTATTGCCGGTAAGCCAGTCGTTACAAGAACTCAACATTCCGGATAAAGCGATGCTCAATGCTATATAATATATTCTTTTCATAACGCTTGATTTTTAAATGTGAATTAGAAGGAAAGATTAAGTCCCATGAGGAATGTCCTCGCCTGAGGATAATTACCATAGTCAACCTGTCCACCCACTTCAGGATCATAGCCTGTATAAGATGTGATAGTAAACACGTTGCTCATAGAGACATAAAGACGACAGCGGCTGATGCCCAATGTATTGAGGAGCGTACGGGGCAAACTATACCCAAGCTGCAGATTCTTCAGTCGCAGATAATCGGAATTCTCTATGAAACGACTACTGTTGGCCATGTTATCGGAATTGCCCTTCGGATTAGGAATGGTTCCATTGATATTGTCTTGAGTCCACACATCCGACATCGTAGTAGACAACTGGCTTTCCAGTCCTGTTCCTTCCGTGCGTTCACGTACTGCATTGTACATCTTAGCACCACCCACGCCCTGGAAGAACAGTGCTAAGTCAAAACCTTTCCAATCGGCAGACAGATTCAGTCCGTAAGTGACTTTAGGAAATGAACTTCCCAAATCAGTCTTATCATTATCATCTATCACACCATCCTTGTTAATATCTTCGAAAATGGCATCACCGGCATGATAAGGATTAGAAGCACCATTCTTGGTATAGCCAGGCAAAGCTGCTTCCGCTTCTGCATCGGTCTTATATACTCCTAGATATTTGTATCCCCAATAGGTAAACAGAGGCAGACCTTCTGTACTGATTACACGGTCACCATATACAGGTGAACCTCCATTCAAGGCTACCAACTTATTCTTCACAAAAGAAAGATTTCCATCTACACTATAGTTTAAACTACCGATGTGATACTTGTGACCCAACGTGATTTCCAAACCAGTATTACGTACTGTACCCACGTTAGCTTCTGCATCATAACGGTTGCCTACCCATGCCGGACCTTTTACCCAAAGCAGCATATCCTTGGTATTGCGCACATAGAAGTCGACGGTAGCAGAGAGCAATCCACCTGTCAATGCTGCATCTACACCTACATTATAGGTTTCCGTACGTTCCCATTTACCACCTTGATTCACGTATGTCAGTACCGTAGCTCCATTGGCTATTGTCTGCACAGCTCCCGTATTCGTTCCAAGAGGATAGCCCACAAAAGACGGATTGGTCACATATATTGTCTGATTGAAAGCATCATTACCTATCTTATCATTACCTATCTGACCATAGCCAGTACGCAACTTCAGATAATCCAGCCATGTAACAGACTTCATCCAAGGCTCCTCACTGATACGCCATGCCAAAGCTACTGATGGGAAATACCCCCAAGTATTCTCAGGAAATTTAGACGAACCATCTGCACGAAAACTGAAAGTAACCATATATCGATCCAATAAGGAATAATGCAGACGTCCAAGGAATGACAGTCTTCTTGTACGTGACACGCCATCACCTGCCACTGTACGGTCTTCTGTAGTCTGACTCAGATACCAATGATCAGAATCATCAATCAGTATTTTAGAACCTGAGCCACCTATCGTATAATAATTATATTCTTCTGTAGTTTGTCCCAGCATCAGATTGAAACTGTGCTTCTTAGCTAACGTGAAATTATAATTGAAGATATTCTCCCAAGTAAATGTAGTATAATGGGTAAGAGAACGAGAAAGGAAATTCTTCTCCATATAGTCCTTGGTAGATACATCATGTGCATCAGTAAATGACCTATGATTGAGATTTACATCATCATAACTGAAATCCGTACGATAGGAGAATCCTTTGAATGGAGTGAATTCCAGATATGCATCACCAATCCAGCGACTTGTCACATCCTTGGGATGAGAATTATAAACCATAGAATATGGATTAACTGCATTTTTGAAATTACTTGGAGCACTGTACTTGCCGCTCAGGTCCACGCCTTTTGTTGTAGTCGCACCTTGTGAATAGTAAGGTGTATCCCAAGGAGCCATAGCCAAAGCTGCAGAGATGACAGAGGCACCTGCTGATGAACTATTGTTCATGGCATTACGACCATTGCTATATACATAAGAGAGGTTCTCACCTATTTTCAGCCAATTCTTCACTTGGAAAGATGTATTGGCACGTAATGTCAGTCGATTGAAATCCGAACCGATGATAGTACCGTCCTGCTGGAACCAACTAGTAGAAAATGAATAGTTGGACTTATCTGAACCACCATCTACCGAGGCATGGTAATTCTGAATGACAGCATTACTCTTGAATACTTCATCCTGCCAGTCAGTATTGATACTGGAATAGTCTGTACCATTGGGATATTTCTTGGTCAGCGCTGCTGCAAAATGCTGATCTACACCCAATTTGTAGCGCTGCAGCCACTCATTAAAACCATTGTCGGCATAATATTTCTTTTCAGCTGCCGTACCATTGATGGCAAGATATGTATTGATGAAATCATCTTTTCCCATGAGGTCCAGATTCTTCCATCTGTTCTGAAAACCATAATACATATCAAAGCTCACCTGTGTATTGCCCTTCTCACCTTTTTTGGTAGTGACCAGGATAACGCCATTGGCACCACGCGAACCATAGATAGCTGTGGCTGACGCATCTTTTAGAATCTCAGTACTCTCTATATCACTCGGACTCAGAAATGAGATATCCGAACAGATGATACCATCAACGACATAGATAGGTGATGAATCATTGACTGTACCGATACCGCGGATACGTACAGTTGCAGCAGCTCCTGGCTGACCACTGGTTGAATTGACCGTTACACCTGCAGCCCTGCCCTGTAACGCCTGGTCTATATTTGCAGCCGGCGTCTTTTTCAGATTGGCAGATTCTATGACTGAGATGGAACCTGTAAGGTCACTCTTCTTCATGGCTCCATAGCCGATGGCTACCACTTCATCCAACTGATTGGAATCATCAATCAACTGAATATCCAATGTCGAGTTTTGATTAACTGACTTCACTTGGTTCTTACATCCAATAAAGGAATAGACCAGTTTGCCTGGTTTAGACAACTTAATGATGTAATGGCCGTTCAAATCTGTGATGGTAGCTCTGCTTGTACCTTGAAAAGTAACTGAGGCACCTGGCAATGGTTCACCATCTGACTGTGATGTTACAGTTCCTTGAATAGTGTAATCCTGTGCTGCCATACACATTGGCACCAGGAACATTATTAATATGAACAGTTTCGTCTTCATTTTATTTAATTGTTTAGGATTTTATGCCGCAAAGATATATGGAAAATCAATAGGGGAAAAGAAAATCGCTACGTCAAAAACTCACTTTTTCTACTTTTTTATATCGCAAGTTACATCATAACAACCTATGAATAAGATACTTATTAAAAATATGCAAAAAATTCAAAGCACTACATCTATCAATACGTTATCCATATACTAATCATCATTAGAGACAACTTATCATCTCTTTTGTAGAATGTCAGAAATAAAAAAAGATATATTTGGATATGTCAAAACTAATATCTATCTTTGCCAAATCAATTATGTTAGATATGAAAAAGATACTTATCTGGATTGTTTTGCCTTACTGTCTATTATTCTCATATTCCAGCTATGCACAGCAAATGATATTAAGAAACTTCTCCCGAAGTGACTATAATAGTGGTAATCAGAATTGGTCTGTCCAGCAAAGTGCTGATGGACGGATGTATTTTGGTAACAACCAAGGTCTGCTGACTTACGATGGAAATCAGTGGAAAACATATCCTGTACCCAACTACTGCGACGTGCGTGCCATCTATGCTGATGAAAAACACCATATCATATTAGCAGGTGCAACGAGGGAACTGGGATACTTCTGCGGCAACAGCGGCAATTACCAATTCACTTACCACAGTCTGACACATCTGCTCAATGCAAAAGACAAAGATAATATAGAAGTGTGGAATATCTATCCATGGAAAGGCCATGTCGTATTCCAAAACAAAACCAACATCTCTATATGGAACTATGGCAATAAAATAAAAACGCTATATACTCCTTATCGGATAGAAAGTAGCCTGGCTGTAGGCAATCATCTTATTGTTGCCTGCAAAAATGCCATTTACACATACGACGGGAAATGCTTCCGCAAACTTCCTGGTACAGAAATATTAAAGGACAAGTCTGTCAAGTCCATTCTTCTCTTTCAGAATCACTTATTATTTGCCACTGATACAGAAGGACTATTTATATACAGCAACCATCAGGCAGTGCCCTATATCACCGATCTCACTCCCATACTGAAAGAAGGACAGATATACTGTGCCAAGATACATAAAAAGTATATCGCCTTTGGTACGGTGAAAAATGGACTCATCGTAAAAAACATGGAGACTGGTACCGTCAGTTACACCAACACCCTGTCCGGACTTACCAACAACACGGTGCTGTCCATTGCATTTGATAAGTTGGACAATATTTGGCTTGGACTTGATAATGGCGTAACATACGTATTACGCAGCAACCCCTTTTACCACTTGCTCTCCATGAACAACAACATCGGCACAGGTTACTCGTCGATTGTGATGGATCATCAACTCTATCTAGGTAGCAATCAGGGGCTCTTTGTAACCAGATACCCACTTAATAATGTTCCGAATGAACAAGTCGTTACTAATGTTCCCAATATGAATGTGCTTATCTGGTGCCTTCGCAAATCCGGGAATGTATTGCTCTGTGGAGCAGAAAATGGAACATACACCATTCTGAACGGAAAAGCCAGTAAGATACCCACCATCGATGGTACATTCAATCTGCTGCCTTTAAAATATCATCCCGGATACATACTGGGATGTGACTTTTACGGTTTCTTCATTTTGAAGCAGCAAGGTAATCATGTCTGGCTGAAAAACCGACTGAAAGGTTTCAACGAGACAAGCAGTAGCTTCTATGAAGATAATGATGGAAGTATCTGGGTGTCTCATTGGCAAAAAGGCATCTTTCATCTCAAACTCGACAATCAACTTACTCAAGTATCACAGCTTGCATACTATCATCAAGGCAAAGAACTCCTTACTAATGATAATAACGTGGTATGCAAAATCGGTGGACGTATCTATCTCTCCGGTGTTGACGGAATACGAAAGTACAATGCGAAGACCAATAAGTTGGTGTATGATACGGTCATGAGCCGCATATTCAATACTTACGGACAAGGACTACGCATTGTAGAGACACCCAACGGAAATCTCTGGGGTATAAAAGGAAACTATCTGGCTCTTGCAAAAAAGCAGAAGAATGGCCACTTCATTGTGGACAATGTATCATTCTATGCCATGATCAATCACATGCAGATAGGACTAGGCGATATTTCCTTCATAGACAGAAACCATACCATCTTCAATAGCGATGACGGTTTTTATTTTGTATCGCAAACTGCACAGCCCAGAAAGAGTATTTCACATGTCATGGTGAGCAATATCTATAGCACCAATAACAATGACACCCTGCTCTATGCCTATTATTCCTCCTTTCCACATCAACTTCTGCATATCAGCCATGACTTCAATTCTCTGCGCATGGAATTTGTCATGCCGGAGTACCGTAATCCGAAGGCTGTGTTTTATTCCTATTATCTGGAAGGCTATGACAAGCAATGGAGTACCCCACAGGCAGTAAACAGCAAGGAATACACACATCTGCCGAAAGGAAAATATGTTTTCCACGTACGGGCTACGAATATGCTCAACAACGTAACAGATGAAACGTCTGTCAATATTGAAATACAGCCTGCATGGTATGAGACGTGGTGGGCATACCTTATTTATATAGTATTCATCATCATCGTGCTGCGAAAGATATACATCTACATGAAAAAACGTGCTGACAAGGAATTGGTACGTATGAAAGCAGAGAAGGAACGGCAGATAAAGGAACAACAAATACAATTCCAGATAGAGCAAGAAAGGAAAAAGGCAGAATTGGCAGAACTGAAAAGTGAGCACCTGCAATTGGAATTAAAAATGAAAGCTGGCGAATTGGCTGATTCCACCATGAACTTAGTACGCAAAAACGAAATGCTACAAGAGATAGACACATCCATGAATGAACTGTCTGTCAGCGTAAAAAAGGAAGAAGCCAAGGCGGTCATCAATATGAAGATCAAGAATATTCGGCATGGTATCCAGATTAACATGGATGATGACAGCAACTGGAAGAAATTCGAAGAGAATTTCAATTTGGTTTATGACAATTTCATGAAAAAGCTCATCGACAACTATCCTGATATAAAAATGAGCGACAGGAAACTATGCGCTTATCTGAGAATGGGACTCAGCAGTAAGGAGATGGCCGCCCTGCTCAATATGAGTGTGCGCAGCATAGAGACAGCCCGCTATCGTCTTCGCAAGAAATTAAATATGGAACAAGGAGAAAACCTTACCGACTTCATTGCATCACTCGATAAGTAAAGGCTACCTTGATGTAACAGCAATGAATCAGCAAACGCAGATAATAAACTTCTTCTAGTGATTTTTGTGATAGCTGATTAAGCCTTCAATCTTCCGAAATGCCCATATAATCTATAAAAGACGGTGAAACATGTCTTTCATCCTTCACTAATGGCAACGCTCTTGTTTTGTCACCTGCTATACTAGACATGTTTCACCGTAAGTGTATGTTTTTAAGTTTGTTACGTGTGAAACATAAATGAATCAACTTTTATTTCTAAAGACATACATTGCCGAAATCATCATTCACAGTCATAAGTGCCATCAAAACGATTCGTACTTACCATTAAAACGACTCGTACTTATCATAACGACGACCCGTACTTATATGAGTTATGACCCAAAAGTGACTATCATAATTGGGGCTTTCATTTTCGTTTTGACTATGACTGGATTATGTCACGGCTCTGTACTCACACAATTTTTTCCTCTACGGAAAACCGCAGTGGAAAAAATTGTGATGTCTATTCATCTGTTTTCAATAGCCTAATTGATTAAAAATGTGTCTACAAATCTTTTATGCTTTTGATGAAAGCATGAGCTTCGTCAGGTTCGTGGGTGGCAAGCACTACTTTGCCTGTTGGGTCAATGACAAGGAGGTCTGGGATGGCATTGAGCAAATAGACCTCATGAAGAATTTTCATTGATTCTTTAGTTGACAGGCATTGCTGCCAAGTCATCTTTTCCTCGTTCATGGCAGTCTGCCAGTCAGTCGGTTTCGCATCCACCGATACACTCACTATGTTTAGTTTGTCACCCAGCTCTTCGTGCATCTTCTTCACTTGGGGTATCGCCATGCGGCACGGTCCGCACCATGAAGCCCAGAAATCGATGAAATTGTATTTTCCGACAACGATAAAATCGGAAAATTTCTTGGATGTGCCATCGGGTGTAGTGACAGCGAAATCGGTATAAGGCGTTCCTTTCACATATTTGCGCATATATTCGACCGTCTTGACAAACTCCACATACCCCGTTTTATCGTAATTGTCTTTAAACTTTGCCAGCATGGCATCATAATCGGCATTGGTATAATGGAAAATATTCTCCAACTTGTCTCGTTGCAACTTCAGAGAGATAGCATACGTTGGATGCTTGTCTATGAACTGGTCGTTTAAAGCCTGACATGCTGCATCTTCGGTAAGAAAAGTCTGTTTTAACCGGTCTGCCTGAGCAGCATCAATTTCTTTTTCACGTTTGTCAAAACTGTATTTGCGAAGCGCTAAATCGGCTTTCCATCCGCGGAGCTCCGCATCGTGCATGACCTGACGCCACTCCTGGTACTGTTCCTGAGCTTTACCGCCTTTCACGGTTACATTTTTCTCCTTAAAGAGGGGCGTACTCTGAAATTCGTAATTCTTGGGAATACTATCCAGACAGGCAGCAGAGACAGTTATAGGTACATTCTCCAGCATCAGTTGCGTGCCGCGGTCTTCTACATATTCGTCGGCTTTATACTTTGCCTTGTCATTGATTTTGAGCGTCACCAATGTGGGATGGCTCACATGACCGGTCAATCTGAACGCACCATTTATCACTTTTGTGTTCGCCAAATCTATTTGGCTTCCGTCGACAATACTCACAAGCTTGACTTCTGCCCCATTGACCAGTCCGCGAAATTTACCCGTCACAGTGTAGTTCTGGGCATTTGCCTGCATTGCTATCAGTAATGCGACACCTAAAATATTGATTGTTTTCATTTCTCCTTGTTAATTATTAACAGAAAGACGCAAAGCACATATTCTGTATGAATATCCTTTATTTGAGTTTTTCATTGATGAGTGCAGGATCATGGGTGGCAATGACGATGCCGCCATCAGGAGCGATAAGTACCAGACGCGGAATACTGCTAATCATATAGCCGGGAGCCACGACCTTGCTTAGTTGGTATTTAGGCACTATCATCTGCTGCCACGACATCTTCTCTTCCGTCATAGCCTTGCGCCATGCCGCTTCCTTTTCGTCAAGCGAACAGGAAATCACCTGTAACTTGTTGGCATAAAGCTGTGCCATCTTCTTTACCTTTGGAATAGCCGAACGGCAGGGACCGCACCATGAGGCCCAAAAGTCTATGAGGGTGTATTTGCCCGGTTTCATCAGCGATGACAACTTCACTAATTTATTGGTTGGCTGCTTTGCCGTAAAATCTACATATCTAGCACCGATGGCTGTCTTTTTCACAATGTCTATATTCTTCTTGATGAAGTTGATGTGCAGCGTGTCTGGATTGCCTTGCAGCGCAGCAGTATACCTATCGAACTGCTCAGCTGTATACGTGAAGTCCTTGTAATATTTCTGAGCTACAAGAGCTGCGGATACAGGATATTGCGGATGGGCAAAGATAAAAGCATCTACAGCGGCATCATAAACTTTCTGAGCGGCATTGGCACGTTCCTTATAGTCTTTTATCTTTGCTTCGTCGCCGCTGTTGTCGAACCAAGCGTCAGCTTCTGCATAACTGGCACTGTCTGCAGCCATGTTGGCACCACGTGTGGCATTGAGGAATTCAGCATATTGAGCTTCTGTTTCGCCTCCTGTAATCTGTGCCGTCAGTTCCTTTTTCTGGGAATATTCATCTGACATCAAGTCTTTGGCTTCAGCATGGAATGTCATCGGCGTGCCGTCAATCATTAAGCGGTAAGCAGCCACAGGGAAACGTTGTAATTTGCCTTGCTTATCCACTCCAGGTCTGAAAAATGTCAGGCTTGCCAAGCGCGGCATTCTTGCATTTCCGGTAATGACGAACTTTCCATCCTTTACCCAAGCACTGGAAAGAGCTTTGGATTCCTGACCTTCTTCCAGAGACAGCACTACCTTTACACTGTCTTTCACTCCGGGTACTTCACCCGTGATTCTGTAATCGGTTTGAGCGATTGCTACTCCTCCGAAGAGGAGCAGCATCGCAGTTAAAGAGAGAGATTTCATTATTTATCTTTTTTTAAATTCATTATGGGCAATAATTTATTGCCTTATTCTTTTGTTGTTAATGTATTATCATTGATTTTTTCTATAATGACAAGATTTATTGTGCATTAGTTTTTGCATCTCTTACATATCTCACATTCATCCAATGACCTTCTGTAAGTACGGATGCACGCTCCACCTTGTTCTGATGGGGAGTTATCACCCTGGCTATCGCAGCCTGCTCGGCACTTGTCGTATCAATCGTAGCCGACCAATAGTATCCATAATCATAAGTATGACTGTGCTCATAAGCTTTAGTACTCACGCTGCACATCTGTCCGCCATAGCGCAGATTGAGACCACTGCCCTCGTCACCGGTCTGTATCATCAGATTACCTGCACCGTTACGCCAGCCCAACTTGTCTATTTCATTGCCACTCATGCCAAATATCCGTTCCAACGCTTTCCAGTCATCATCAGTGGGTAATCGCCATCCGTCTGGACAGTTGGCAAGAGCTTCGCTGTAAGTGTAATAGTTGCCAAAGGTATTGAACAAAGTCTTCTCGTCGTCAATAAAACCTAGCGAGAATGTGGGGGTTATGTCTCCCCACATATTTTCTGATTTCTGTTCATAGAATGGAGTGCCCGACTTCAGATTCTGTGCCATCCAGTCCAGCGTCCCCAGTCTTACCCATTTGTATGTATTACCTTCCTTATCAGTCATCGTGCCAGTATCTGTGGGACTCACCGTAGGATTCTCATTGTCGTCATCGCTGCATGATGACAGTCCTACAGCTATGACAGCCAGCATACTGATAAATATTATTTTTGTTTTCATCTTTTCTTTTTCTTTATGTTTAATCAAATACGATTCCATAACCTTCGCAAGCCTTGCGCAAAGCCTTGAACTTGGCCATAATCAGCGGATAAGCACCATACTTAACGGTAAATGATTCAAGTGTATAGCTGGTTATCGCTTTCTCATAATCTTCAAGATCATTTTTCTTATATGTGAAATATTCAGTGTCCCATGACGGGAAAAAACCGTGGGAGAGAAAATCCTCATCTGTATATTCACTGGTCAAGCCCATGTCTTGGTAATACATGTCATAATACTTTGCACTGTAAGCATAGAAAGAGGCTAAAGAGTCATCGGGCATACGTGTCACTTTGTCTTTCACGATTCTGGCAAACAAGGAGTTGAAATAAGTCTCATCCTCGAAAGCCGCTCCGCCATCAATACTGACCATGTAGCAGCGGGAACCGAGTAACAGCTGGGGATGTGGATACTGGTCGTAAGAAGTAATCTTCTTGACCAGGACACGCTGTCCCTCATCATTAAGCATCCACTCAGATGCCGAGTCGACAATCAGAAAAGAGTAAGGCACAGCTTTACCAAGATGTGGTGCCAACTTAATAGCTATCAGATCAGCTGCCTTTTTCTGCTGCGCAAAGTCGGTGATGTATTTATAAGTATGGGTGTGTGATAGTCCATCGCCCACAAGTGCATATTCCACATCCACCAACTCTGTCTTATAAGTGGGGTTACCGTATGCGTCGGTGCCGTTCTGCACGTGACTCAACGTGTCATTGAAAAGCAGATAAGAACCTACCTTCTGTTTGAAATCGCGTTTGAGTTGGGCCAACGGGCTGTTGTCCTCAGCATTCGGATAAAACATATTTTGATCAGCATTGCTCGGGGTTACATCCTCATCGTCGGCGCAGGATGTGGCAAACGAAAATACAGCAACAGCCATTACGAAATATAAAATATATTGTTTCATCATTTTCATTACGTTTATTATTGATTATACATTTCTGTTCATCATTTATCGTCAGTACTGCTCGAAGTGATTGGTGAGCGCAGCGGGCGGCTATTGCTGCCGATACTTGGCTGAAATTCGCGTACTGTCTTCGGGATATTCAGTGTATAGGCATCATCATTTTTCTCTAAGCGGTAGGTATCCACTTTATATGGAGGTTTGTAACTGTTGTGATAATACGACATGGTATGTTCGATAGCGACCGTATAAGGATATTTTTCATCTACTGTGTAACGGCGCAAGTCGAACCAGCGGTGCCCTTCGAAGCAGAGTTCACGCTCGCGCTCCTCACGCACAAAAGTCACCAGACTGCTACCGCTCAAGTTTATCGCTGCAGCATTAGCGATACGTGCAGCACGCAGGGTGGTGAGAGCCTGACAGGCCTCGGCATCATTACCAAGATGGGCATCAGCCTCTGCAAGATTGAGATAGCCCTCAACTGTACGGATACTGAACACATCCGACACATCCTTGTATTTGCTCCATGAAGCCACACTGTTGTCTATCTTATGATAGGTGTAGGTGTGATTGCCCAGATCGTCATCAGTGGTAAGATAGGTAACAAGTCGACTGTCGGTTTTGTCGTAAAGGGAGACAAGATGACTGGACGCATAATAAACAGGTTGGTAGATGTCGCCATATTTACCGATCTTCTGTGGTTCCTGAAACAATATGTTGCCCAGACAACTGGAGCCATTGGAATAAATCACTTCGGGATTATCCTTGTTAATGGGATAGGTGGATGATGTAAGACCGACGAGTGACTGCAACTTGCCATTGGTACTGATAGCTTTCTTAGCATATTGCTGCGCTGTTGTCCAGTCTTGCATATAGAGGGCCACACGACTGCGCAGGATATAAACTGCAGCAATACCTACATGGTAGATACTGGCTGGCTTGGTCACACCGTTGAGCAGTTGCTCAGCAGATGTAAGATCGGCTACTATCTGTTGATAAACAGCAGCCACGCTTTCACGAGTATATTCTTTGTCTTCCACTTTATCTGTCGTCTTGATAGGCACGGCGGGCATCGTCTGGGCAGTAGAAGGTGCATAAGGTTTGCCATAGAGGTTTACCAGCATCAGATAGTAGGCGGCACGCAGGTAATAAGCTTCGCCCTTCACCTTCTGTAGCTGTTGGGCTTCACTGTCGCTACCCGTGGCTATGTCATCAGACTCTTTGATGAGAATATTGCATTTGCTTATTTTCTCGTAAGCCAAGTTCCAATAATTCTCTTCGTCACTAGACAGTGTCGCTTTGCCTTCATAGTCAATATAAGTGTCTTGCTGCCATGTGAAATAGGGAAACATCACCTCTCTGATACCTATCTGCTGAGGATCGCAACCTGCTGTCACGTTTTCTGTAAGTTCATCGCTCATCAGGTGCAGCATGGCATAATTGTAGTTGGAATAAGAAAACTTTGAATTGCTCAACTCAAAAAATCCGAGCGGCAACGTACAGTCACCCATCAACAGTTCGTTCATGTCATTGGCAGTCTTGGCTCGGCTCAGGTCCTGCGAATATTCTTTAAGAAAGCCACTGCTGCATGATGTCAACAGGAGCAGTCCGCTGATTATATATA
>DAIRCP010000036.1:0-29869 GCA_036796635.1 Prevotella sp.
TAGTAGTTAATAGATTTAAGGTAAAGATTATGTTATTAGATTTTCAAACAACGGTCGTGTTGGGATCTGTGGCAATTGCTGCTGTTCTGAGTGTTTACACTCTGATTCATTCCAACATCCGTTAGTGAGGAGCGCGGGGTGAGTGATTCATACCGCGTTCTTTATTTTTATATATCTGAGCATGCTCTATGCTGGCTTGTTTTCCACCGTTTGGCTAAATTAAACAACGAGGAAAAACATCTGTCAAAATATCAACCTAAATAACTAACAAAACATAAAAAACCGCTTTTATCATATATTTTAATTAATAAACTGCGAAAAATGGTCGTTTTTTGCAGAAATGTGATTAAATTTGCAGCGAAATAAAATATGCATATATTGATGAATAGATTTTTTATTAATGCTCTGCTGCTTCTGGCAGCCGCAACGCTTTTGCCTTCTTGTCTGAATTCCAATGATGATGAGACGACAGTATATGACGATGCGGCTATCACTGCATTTAGCTTGACAAGCTCTCTGAGATCTGTAACGACAACCTCCAGTACTGGTGCTGACTCGATTTATTCGGTTACGGATGCCACTGTGGCTAACTATCCTTTCCGCATAGACCAGGCAAACGGATTGATATACAATCCGGACTCATTGCCTTATGGTATCAAGCCCACCAAACTACTGTGCTCTTACTCTACACTGAATAACGGTGTGGTCTATATCGAAGATGCTCTGGGCACTATCCAGAATCTATTCTACACGACAGACTCTACCGACTTTACTACCCCCCGTAATCTTACTGTGAAATCCACCAGTGGTAATGTTTCACGTATATATAAAGTGACAGTGAACATACATCAGCAGAAAGCTAACGACTTCTCATGGACGGCAGCTACCATGCCTGACGAGATTGCGGCACTTAATCATGTGAAACTGATGGAACTGAATAATACGGTATATCTTTTCGGTCAGAGCGGAACTAAGACGGTGGTCTATACCTCTCCGGTAAGCGACGGAAACACATGGAATGCAGTAAGCACCAATCTTACGCTGGGTGCTGATGCTTATAAGAATATGGCATTGTACGGCGGTAAATTCTATGTGCTCGACGGTAATACATTATTGTCATCTGCAGATGCTGCCACTTGGAATGCGGTGAATACCGTGAGCCATGTATCACGTCTGCTGGGAGCTAGTTCCACACAGCTCTACGCACTGGGACAGGTGAACGGCAATGACACGATACTTATTTCTGAAGATGCAGGTATGAGCTGGACTCCGGACAGCATGATTGATGCCGCCTCTTCTTTACCCGCTGAGGATATCTCCTTCAGCTGTATCAGTTATCCTTATGGCAGCAATGCTGAATACCTCATGCTCTCGGGCAACCGCTCATCAGCTGCATACGGCAGTGACAGTACTGCTGTGGTATGGCACAAGATACTTACTACAGAAAATGGCAAGCAGACGGGTGCCTGGATTAATCATGAATTTACTTATGTGAGTCATTATCCTCTGTATCATCAGGCAGACTTGTGTGTCATCCCTTACGGCGACAGTTATCTTGCCGTGGGCGGTACACCGCAGAATACGTCTGCTGCAGGTGCATACAAGAGCATCTACCTGAGCAGGGATTACGGACTGACATGGAAAGACAATACAACATACAGCGTGCCAGCCAGTGTGAGTGCTGCAATCCTCTTTGCTGACTCCACTAATCGCCTGTGGTTTTTCAGTCGTAGTGCCAAAAAGGTATGGCGCGGCCGTTTGGCCAAACTGACCTGGACAAACTAAGAAGAAAGATAAGTTGGCATGAAGAAAGCGCTCTCCTTGATCTTTTCCATACTGTTTGCATTATCCATGCAGGCACAGACCGACCCGGAGTATAGAGCCGAAGTCGGCGGAGGTGTGGGACTGGTAAACTATCTAGGCGATTTTAATGGCAACATCACCAAGAATATGCAGCCGATGGGCTCTCTGATCGGTAAATACAGGTTCAATCCCCGTATGGCTATCGGAATGAATCTGAGTTTCGGAAAACTTAAAGGAGACAACAAAAACGTGACGACCTATTACCCGGTGCTAAATGATACAGCCATCACATTCAACAATACGCTGGTGGACGTAGGTTTCCGTTTCGAGTATAATTTCTGGCCTTACGGAACCGGTCGGGAATATTTCGGCGCCAAACCACTTACTCCGTTTGTAGCCATGGGACTGGGCATCACTTATGCCAAAGCAGGCAACAGTGTGGTATCTGCCAATGTACCAATCGGATTCGGCGTAAAATACAAAATAGCTGACCGACTGAATCTGACGGCTGAGTGGGCGATGCACTTCTCACTGAGCGACAAGCTTGACGGAGTGGAAGACCCTTATACCATTAAGAGCTCTGGGCTCTTTAAAAATACGGATTGCTATGGCACCCTGCAACTGTCGCTGACTTACGATATATGGGCGAAATGCAAAGTATGTAATAAAGAATAAATATCAAAAAGAAGATAAAATGATAGACCTGGATATGACACGGATACCTCAGCACATCGCCATCATCATGGATGGTAACGGGCGCTGGGCAGCTGAGAGAGGCAAGGCTCGTAGCTACGGACATAAGGCAGGAGTGGATGCTGTGAGATGCATCACTTCTGAATGTACCCGACTAGGTGTGAAGTTTCTCACGCTCTATACCTTCTCTACCGAGAATTGGAGCCGCCCTGCTGATGAAATCTCAGCGCTGATGGGATTGGTACTTACTTCACTGGAAGATGAAATCTTTATGAAGAACAATGTACGGTTCCGCGTTATCGGCGATATCAAGCGCCTGCCCGATGATGTCCAGCACAAGCTGCATGAGACGGAGGAACATACTGCTAAGAATGATACCATGACGATGGTCGTAGCACTCAGTTATTCTGCTCGTTGGGAGATAACACAGGCGGTGAAGCGTATCATTTCTGAACGTGACCCGATATTACACCCTACAAAGAGACGGATAGAAGAGTTTGACATCACGGAAGAAACTATCAGTGCCCATCTGGAGACTAACTTCATGCCTGATCCGGATTTGCTCATCCGTACCGGAGGGGAAGTGAGAATCAGCAATTATCTGCTTTGGCAGATAGCTTACAGTGAGCTCTACTTCTGCGATACTTATTGGCCCGACTTCAATGAAGAGGAGCTACATCGGGCTATTGCCAGTTATCAGAGTAGACAGCGCCGATTCGGCAAGACTGAAGCGCAGGTGGAAGATGAAGGCAAATAACACGCAAAATAAACGAGTGACGATAACCATATAAGCAAATTCAGACAAACAACGATAAGATGCGTATATATAACAAGGTAATAGTGCTAGTGGCAGCAGCAATTTGCTTGGCGCTGCAGATGAAAGCACAGGAAAAAATCATCAACCCTGACATTTCGTATGCCGGTACTCCCCGTACATGTGTTATCGGTGGTTTGGCTGTTGATGGAATAGAAGGATATGAGGACTATGTGCTCACCGGTCTTTCAGGCCTGGAAGTTGGTCAGGAAGTGCAGGTGCCAGGTGACCAGATCACTGAGGCGGTAAAGCGCTATTGGAAGCATGGATTGTTCTCAAAAGTGTCTATTACAGCTGATTCTATTGTAGGTAATAAGATTTATTTCTGCATTCATCTGGCTCTTCGCCCACGTGTGAGCGCGATTAATTATAACGGTCTGAAAAAGTCGGAACGGGATGATATGGAAGCAAAGCTGGGTATCATGAAGGGAAGTCAGATTACCCCTAACATGATAGACCGTGCGAAGATTCTGGCTCGTAAGTATTTCGATGACAAAGGATACAAAAATGCAGAAATCGATATCCAGCAGCGTGATGATGTAACAGGTAAGAATCAGGTGATTCTCGATGTGAACATCGACAAGAAGACCAAGACAAAGATACGTCATATTATTATCGAAGGTAACAAGAATCTGTCAGATTCCAAAATAAAGGGAGGTCTCTTCAAGAAGGGTGCTCTCACCAAAACTCATGAGGCCGGTACTTTTGCTAACTTCCTGAAATCTAAGAAATTCACACAGGAACGCTATGATAAGGACAAGCAGAACCTGATAGATCTTTATAATGAAAATGGTTATCGTGATATGTATATCGTCGACGACAGCGTATGGAACAATGATCCAAAGCACGTGAATGTATTTATCAAGATAGACGAGGGACAGAAATATTATATCCGTAATATCACTTGGGTGGGCAACACAGTATGTACTACCGATTATCTGAATGCCGTACTCGGTATGAAGAAGGGTGATGTGTACAATCAGAAGTTATTGCACAAGCGTCTCTCTGAGGATGAGGATGCCGTGGGTAACTACTATTGGAATCACGGTTACCTGTTCTATAACCTCCAACCTACTGAGGTGAATATCGTGGGCGACTCCATCGACCTTGAGATGCGCATTGTGGAAGGTCAACAAGCTCATATAAGTAATGTACGCATATATGGTAATGACCGACTCTATGAAGAGGTAGTCCGCCGTGAACTGCGTACCAAACCAGGTGACCTGTTCTCCAAGGAAGCCCTCCAGCGTTCCGCACGTGAAATCGCGTCCATGGGTTTCTTCGATCCAGAAAAGGTAAATCCTGATGTGAAACCTAATTATGAAGATGGTAGCGTGGACATCAACTGGAATCTGGAACAGAAATCCAACGACCAGGTGGAGTTCTCCCTTGGTTGGGGACAGACCGGTGTCATTGGTAGAGTATCGTTGAAGTTGAACAACTTCTCCATGCGCAACCTCTTCGGCAAGAACAAGATGCACCGTGGTATCATGCCAATTGGCGATGGTGAGCAACTCTCACTGAGTGCTCAGACCAATGGAACCTATTATCAGTCGTACAGTATCGGATACAGTGCACCATGGTTTGGTGGCAAGCGTCCTAATGCATTCAATATCTCTGCATTCTATTCCAAGCAGACTGATGTATCGAGCAGTTATTACAACTCCAGTTATTACAATAATATCTATAGTTATTATGGTGGCTACGGCAGTTATAACAATTACTATAATAACTACGATGCTTATCTGGACAATGATAAGTATGTGCAGATGTTCGGCGCATCCATTAGTTGGGGTAAGCGTCTTCGCTGGCCGGATGATTACTTCCAGTTGCAGGTGGCCCTTTCCTATACTCGTTATATGCTGCGTGACTGGAACTATTTCATCATCAGCAATGGTAACTGTAATAACATCAACTTAGGATTAACCTTGGCACGTACCTCAACGGATAACCAACTCTTCCCACGTCGTGGTTCTGAGTTTATGTCGTCTGTGACCCTCACTCCGCCATGGTCTTTGTGGGACAACAAGGACTATGCTAACCTGGCCACAAATTCCAATTCAGCCACATATCAGGATGAACTGCAAGAGAAATATCGCTGGGTGGAGTATCACAAGTGGAAGTTTAAGTTGCGTACATTCACTGCCCTTACAGGCGGTCAGAAGTGTTTTGTGCTGATGACTCGTGCAGAGTTCGGTCTGCTCGGTTCATATAATAAATACAAGAAATCACCATTCGAGACCTTCTACGTGGGAGGTGACGGTATGAGTGGATATTCATCCAGTTATGCACAGGAGACCATTGGTCTGCGTGGATATGAGAATGGTTCTATCTCCTATTCTACGGTGGGTAGTTCATATAGCTATACCAGTTATGCTTACGACCGTTTCACGCTGGAACTGCGCTATCCATTCATGTTGGGTAATACCACCATTTATGGACTTACCTTCCTTGAAGGCGGTAATGCCTGGTATGACACTAAGGACTTCAATCCATTCAACATGAAGCGTTCAGCTGGTGTGGGTGTCCGTATCTATCTGCCAATGGTAGGTCTGATGGGTATCGACTGGGCTTACGGTTTCGACAAAGTACTCAGTACGGGTAATAAGGGCGGAAGTAACTTCCACTTCGTGCTCGGACAGGAGTTCTAATATAAAAAAACAAGCGTATGAAAAAGATTATATTGACATTTTGTATGGCATTGTGTGCCATCAGTATGAGTGCACAGAAGTTCGCACTTGTAGACATGGATTATATCTTAAAGAGTGTGCCTGCTTATGAGCGTGCCAACGAGCAGCTCAATCAGGTATCCAAAAAATGGCAGGCAGAGGTGGAAGCTCTGCAGACCGAAGCACAGACTATGTATAAGAACTATGAGAATGAGGCTGTATTCCTCTCTAAAGAGCAGAAAAAAGCCAAGCAGGATGCCATCATGGAAAAGGAAAAGTCTGCTGCAGACCTGAAGAAAAAGTATTTCGGTCCAGAAGGGGAACTCTATAAGAAGCGTTCTTCCCTGATGACTCCAATCCAGGAAGAAATCTATAATGCAGTGAAGGACATCGCCGATCAGCGTGGCTATCAGTTGGTATTGGACCGCGCTAGTGATAGCGGTATTATCTTCGGCAGTCCTAAGGTGGATATCTCCAATGAAGTATTGGCAAAACTCGGTTATGCCAACTAATTGGCGACGAGTCAGCAATACAAATGACAGAAACAAAATAATAATCAATAAAAAATTAAAAATCGAAATGAAAAAGTTACTTTTAGCTTTATTTATGCTCCTTCCTGTAGCATCATTTGCACAGAAGTTTGGACACGTGAATTCACAGGAAATTATTCAGGCATTGCCAGAGTACACAAAGGCAAAGACTGAAGTAGACGCACTTCAGAAACAATATGAGGCTGACTTGAAGAGCATGCAGGATGAACTGCAGAAAAAGGCTGCCGCATACGAGGCTGAACAGAAGTCTAACACTGCTATGCCACAGAATATCAAGGACCGTCGTGAGAAAGAACTCCAGGATATGTATCAGAAGATACAGCAGAGCTATCAGGACAACCAGCAGGCTCTAGCAAAGGCTTCTCAGGATAAAATGCAGGCTATCACTGCTAAGGTAGTTGAAGCTATAAAGGCCGTAGGTCAGAGCGGAAACTATGTGTATATTATGGATATGGCTAGTGGTATTCCTTACATCAGCTCTACGTTGAGTACTGACGTTACTTCTCAGGTAAAGGCAAAACTCGGCTTGAAGTAATAACCGTATGATGATGCAAAGACTACTTTTAGTCTTATTCTCAACACTAACGCTGGCAGCTTCTGCACAAACAGAAGCTGCCAAGCCTGATTCTGTCTCCCCGCAGGCGTCTGCAACTGTTGTGCAGACTGCCCCAGCTTTGCGTTATGCTTACCTCAGTTATGACTCTGTATTCTGTGCCATGCCTGACTTTGCGATTGCACAGCATAACCTAGATCAGTTGCGTGCACAGTATGATGCTGAAGCTAAACGGACAGAAGATGAGTTCAATAAGAAATATGAGGAGTTTCTTGATGGACAGAACGAATTTCCGCAGACTATATTACAGAAGCGCCAGACAGAACTGCAGGAGTTGATGGATAAGAACATCCAGTTTAAGGATGAGAGTAAACGTCTGCTTGCACAGGCTGAGCAAACTGCTTATGCCCCTCTGCATGCTAAACTTAATGCTGTACTTCGCCGTATAGGAACAGAGCGTCATTACGCATTTATTCTCAATACGGACAATCGTGCAGTTCCATTCCTCAATCCGGAGATGGGCGATGATATCACGCTCTACGTGAAATCGCAGCTCCGACGATAACAGACAATTGTCCATACAGACAATTAAGATTTTTACGATATGATTACTGATTCTATGGGGCCTATTGGCATCTTTGATTCCGGTTACGGCGGACTTACCATCCTGCATGGTATCCGACAGTTGTTGCCCCAATATGATTATCTCTATCTTGGCGATAATGCGCGAGCACCTTATGGTAATCGTTCTTTCGATATCGTGTATGAATTCACCCGTCAGGCAGTAATGAAGCTCTTTGATATGGGGTGCCATCTGGTGATACTCGGTTGTAATACCGCTTCCGCCAAGGCGTTGCGTACCATTCAGCAGAATGATTTGCCTAAGATAGACCCAGAACGCCGTGTACTCGGCATTATCCGTCCTACGGCAGAGGTCATTGGTACGCTTACTAAGTCGCGCCATGTAGGTATCTTCGCTACTGAGGGCACCATTAAGAGTGAAAGTTATAATATGGAGATACAAAAGCTATGGCCGGATATCAAAGTGAGTGGAGTAGCGTGTCCGTTCTGGGTGCCGTTGGTGGAATATAATGAGGCTGACAGTCCTGGTGCAGATTACTTTGTCAAGAAGCGTGTGGACCAGCTGATGCGTTTGGATGCTGATATAGATGCCATCATTCTGGGTTGTACCCATTATCCCTTACTGATGCCGAAGATTGTGAAATATGTGGAGCCAGGCGTCCGAATCATCCCACAGGGTGAATATGTGGCTACGAGCCTGCAGAAATATCTGAAGCGTCATCCTGAAATGGAACATAAATGTACGCGTGGCGGAACTGCACAATATCTTACCACGGAAAACCCCGATAAGTTTAAAGAGTCAGCACAACTTTTCCTTCATGAAGATGTACATGTAGAAAATATCACTTTAGGTGAATCCTAAAGTGATATTTTTTATGGTGAAAATGAATATATTATTCTAATAATCGTCTGGAGAAGTATCTCACTGGATACCATACGGCTCCGAATCCTACCAATAGCACAGTGAAGAATATCAAGATGATATCCATCGGATGCACGCTTACAGGGTAAGCATCTACCACGAAACTACCACTGCTGCTGCCCAGTGCTACCAATCCGTACTGCTGCTGCAACCAGCATAAGAGTAGTCCGATGGCAATACCGAGTATAGCACCGATGGCAGATATCATTCTGCCCTCAAATAGGAATATACGTGTAATCTGCTTGTCACTGGCACCCAGATTGCGCAGGGTAACCACATCATTCTTCTTATCGATAATCAGCATACTCAGACTACCGATGATATTGAAGCAAGCTACTACCAATATAAAAGTAAGGAAGATATAGGCGATAAGTTTCTCTATCTTCATGATCTTGAAGGTATCGTCCTGCTGTTCGAATCGGTCTTTCACCGTATATTTCTTACCTGCTATATCCTTAATCTCACTCTTCACCGCATCAAAGTCGCTACCAGGCTTCAGTCTCAGTTCCAATGTGGATACCATTCCCTGTTGACCAAACAGAGAACGGGCGAATGCGATGCTCGTGATGATATAGTTCTTGTCGTATTTGGCCTGTTTCACAGCGAAGAGTACACCTGGAGAATACAGTTCATCCTCTACAAAACCCTCTGTAGGGTCCATCAGATTGAGTTGCCCCTCACGTTTGGGCGCATATATTTTCAGGGGTTGGTTGAATGAATAGCCAGTTCCCAGCATATCAGCCAGTCTGATGCCAAGTACACCATAATTGAGGTCGGCCACATGTAGTTCATATTCACCATCACCAACGAGTATCTCACGGATATGCGTAAGTTGGTCGAAGTTATCTTCCACACCCTTTATCGTCACCATGGCCTGTCGTCCGTTGTAAGTCACCAGAGCATGGTCTTCCACCGTTTCGGTGGCAACCTCAATGTCAGGCAGACGTTTAATTTTGGTCAGGATAGGGTCATCGGCAGGTACCGTCTTACCCATCACAGGAGCCACTTTCAGTTGTGGGTCAAATGAAGTGAAAAAGGAAGCGACCAGATCATGGAAGCCATTGAACACACTAAGTGTGACCACCAAAGCCATGGTAGCCACTGCCACACCCACCACGCTGATACCACTTATCACATTGATGGCGTGCGTACTCTTTTTGGAGAATAGATATCTGCGTGCAATAAAGAATGGAAAGTTCATGACTTAACCTCTCGCCCCCCCCTTATTGCTTAAGCAGTTCGTCGATATGCTCGATATAGTCGAGTGAATCGTCAATGAAAAATCTGAGTTCCGGGATGATGCGCAACTGATGGCGCACCCGTTGTCCCAAGTCATATCTGATGCTTTTTTCGTTGGCTGTAATGTTCTTGAGTAGTTCCTCACCCTTCTCACTGGGGAAGATGCTCAGATAAGCCGTACAGACACTCAAGTCGGGCGAAATCTTTACGCGGGTTACACTTACCATGACCCCGTGCATCATTCTCGTCTGCAACTGGAAGATCGTACTCAGTTCCTTTTGTAGCAGTCTTGCTATTTTGTTTTGTCTTGTCTCTTGCATATATTGTCTTGTATTTGTGTGCAAAGTTACGATAAAATAGATGCAATTGCAAATTTTTTATTATTTTTATGCTTTGCCCGTCTTGCTTTTTTGCTCTTGGATCGCCGCTTGGTTCCCGAAATATTATTTCTTCCTGATGAGTGTCAGCCCGTCTCGCAGCGGAAGAATCACCTTTTCCACTCTTTCATCCCTTGCGATATAGTCATTGAAAGTCTCTATCCCGCGGGTCTGGGGGTCCCTGTCGTAAGCAGGGTCAACCACATGTCCGTCCCAAAGCGTATTGTCTGCCAGAATAAAACCGCCGGGTCTGAGTATCTCCATCACCATCTCGTAAGTTTCTTGATAAGTACGCTTGTCACCGTCGATGAAAGCCATGTCGAAAGTGATGCCCAGTTTTGGGGCCTCTTTCACGGCATCGCCGATGATGAACTCTATCTTATCTGCCACGGGTGACTGTTCTATCCACGGACGGGTGAATTCCTCCTGCTCATCATTGATCTCGAAGGTGTATACTTTGCCTCCGTCCTCCAGTCCTTCAGCCAGACAGATGGCACTGTAACCGCTGAAGGTACCTACTTCCAGAATGTTCATGGGGCATATCATGTGTACAAGCATCTTGAGTAGACGGCCCTGCAGATGACCGCTTGCCATTCTGCCATGTAGCATGTGTATGTTGGTGGCGCGATACAGTTGATACAGATAGTCGCCCTCTGTATCTATATGAGCATCAATATATCTCTCCAGTTCCTCTTTCATCTCTTGACTGACCATGGATGATTATTGATGTGTGTGCGCAATGATACCCTCGATGGCAAGACGATAACCGTCCAGTCCGAAACCACAGATTACTCCCAGACAAGCACAACTGATAAAGGAATGGTGGCGCACTTCCTCGCGCTTGTGTACATTTGAGATATGAACTTCGATAGTAGGGCACTTTAGTGAGCGGATACAGTCCTGCAGCGCCAGACTGGTGTGCGTATAGGCACCGGCATTGAGTACGATGCCATCGTAACTGAAGCCTACTTCCTGCATCTTATTGATGAGTTCACCCTCAATGTTGCTTTGGTAATAGTCTATCTCCACATCGGGATATTTCGCACGTAACTGTGGTAGATAAGTTTCAAACGAAGAATTGCCATAAATTCCAGGTTCGCGTACTCCCAAAAGGTTAAGATTTGGACCATTGATAATCTGAATTTTCATATTTCGAATTTTTTTAGTACCTTTGACGCGACAAAAGTAATAAATAAAATGGAGACTGACAAAAAAACTGCGGCAAATATCATACATAGTTACCAGCGTTATCTGCGTCTGCAACGTAATTTTTCGGTAAATACACTCGATGCCTACATGCGTGATGTGGATAAGCTGATGCAATATCTGAGTCGCGAGCATATCAATGTGCTCGATACACGGTTGGAGGATTTGCAGACTTTTGCTGCATCCCTGCATGATATAGGTATCCATCCCACTTCGCAGTGCCGGATATTGAGTGGAGTGCGTTCTTTTTTCCGTTTTCTGCAGGCTGACGGTTATCTGGACAGTGACCCTACGGAATTGCTCGAATCACCACAGACAGGCGAGCATTTGCCTGAAGTACTGTCTATGGAGGAGGTGGACCAACTGGAAGATAGTATTGATTTGTCTAGATTGGAGGGGCAGCGCAACAAGACCATCATCGAAGTGCTGTTTTCCTGTGGTCTCCGTGTGAGTGAACTGGTGAACCTCAAGTTGACTCAACTCTTTTTGGATGAGCAGTTTGTGCGTGTGATAGGCAAGGGCAGCAAGGAGCGATTGGTGCCTATATCCCCCAAAGCTATCAAGGAACTTAACTATTGGTTTTTGGATCGCAATCAGATGAATATCAAGCAAGGTGAGGAAGATTATGTGTTCCTCAATCGTCGGGGGGGGCATCTCACTCGCACGATGATTCTTATTATGATTAAGCGACAGGCAGAGGCAGCCGGTATTCACAAAACCATTTCTCCACATACACTCCGCCATAGTTTTGCCACCTGTCTGTTGGAGGGCGGTGCAGACTTGCGTGCTATTCAGGCTATGCTTGGGCATGAGAGTATTGGCACCACACAGATATATACACACATCAATATGACGACACTGCGGGAGGAAATACTGAATCATCATCCACGAAATATAAAATCGCGAATGGAAGGCAAACAATAATCTTCAAGCAAGACTCCATATCTCCGAGATACAGATAAAACCAATAAATTGTATCGTAAGTTTCTGTGTTTGATTTGTGAAATAATATAAAATATCCGTTTGTGACTGTAATAAGATGTTAAATTTATCGTTTCTCGATAATTTTTTATTGAAATTATTTGGAACGTATTCGAATTCTCTGTACATTTGCATATCGATAAACGATAAATATCGATAGTAAAACGATAAAAATAACAATTTAAACAATAAGAATATGGAAATTTTAGCAATCACCACAGCTTCTGTCCTCAGCATGTTTATGAACATGACTGCAGTGAACAACAACAGCAATCACTTTCTGTATAATGCAGATATGGAAAACGGAACAGTGAACACCATCTATGCTTACAACCGTGAGCAGGGCGGTAAGGTGCTCAGTGCAAAAACTAAATATGATTATAGTTACGATGGTATGAACCGCGTACAGACAAAAACTAAGTATGTATTTGTAGGTGGCAAATGGAAACTTGACAGTAAGGTGAATTTCACTTACGAACCCGACCAGACTACCGTGGACTTCCAGGCATGGAACGGAAAGGGATTTGATGAGGTAAGTGAGCGTACTGTATACAAGACGCTGGGAAATGACGTACTCGGCATCAATCAGTATAAATGGTTTACTACGGGTATCAAACTGATAGACAGTTATATGATGATCCATTCTGATATGGAAACTCTGTTGGCACAGACATTACGATAAACTAGAAATGAATATAGGATACCCAGATAACTCAACAAAAGATTAAATGCAAAAACTGATGAAAAAAAGACTGAATTTATATTGCATGCTCATAGCAGTACTGATACTGGTACAGGCTGGTCTGTCTATTCATTCGATGATATTGGGATTCTCTGTAGGATGGAATACCGTCAAGACGGAACACCAGGCTCATCCCCGAAAAGGATACAGCTCTATCGTGTCCTTGAATATCGCGCCAGACCAAATGAATTCTCTAACGGAAGCAAAATTCTCAGATCAGGTATCCCATGCTGGTAGAGATGCGAAAGTATGGCCGCTCAAAGTAATGGCAGCCACTCCGGGGCCGACGAATTCATTGCTCTCTTCCCTAATTGTCATTCTCATCTCCATTGCGGAAGCTGTGTTTGCCGTGATGCTGATTGTCCACTTCATGAAGTTTATTTTGAATGTGAACAGACAGCGGGTGTTTGAACATGATAATATCCGACATCTGCGCTGGGTGGGTGGGCTGTTGCTCTTCTTCGGTATCCTGGAAACAATGGAAGCCATGATAGACACCTTCCAGGCATCACAGTTTATCCACTTCAGCCATTACCAGATTCTGTATTCGCAAACTATCGAGACTAGTACTATCGTCTGCGGACTCGTCACGCTGCTGCTGGCTGAAGCCTTTGCCATCGGACTCAAGATGAAGGAAGATGCGGAACTCACCATATAATACAAAATAATCATATAAAAAATACTAAACAGACATAAATGGGACAAATCATCGTAAATCTGGACGTAGAGATGGCCAAGCGTAAAATATCACTTGGTGATCTGGCGGCAAAGGTAGAACTGACACAGGCAAACCTCTCGATTCTCAAAACCGGTAAGGCGAAGGCTATTCGCTTTACTACACTTGAAGCTATCTGCAGGGAACTGGGTTGTCAACCGGGAGATATCCTGGAGTATAGAGATGAATAAATTTAAAAAACATTAATAATAAGGTGTAGAGCACGTATCACGCTAATAAAATATGTACCTTTGCACCGCTAAATTAACAGATCGATTATGAAAATGAAAAAGATCTTTGCTTTTATGCTGTTGCTGATGGTCGCCATGGTGGCTTCCGCACAGATGCAAATGCCCTCACTCCCTATTGATAAGGACGTGAGAATCGGTAAGTTACCTAACGGACTAACCTATTATATCCGCTATAATAATTGGCCCGAGCACCGTGCTGAGTTCTATATCGCTCAGAAGGTGGGATCCATTCAGGAGGATGAAAACCAGAGAGGTCTGGCTCACTTCCTGGAGCACATGTGCTTTAATGGAACTGATAACTTTAAGGGTAACGATTTGATTCGCTACTGTGAGTCAATCGGTGTGAAGTTCGGTCGTGACCTGAATGCTTATACCAGCATCGACCAGACGGTGTACAATATTTCCAATGTGCCTACCACACGCCAAAGTGCGCTGGACAGCTGTTTGCTTATCCTGCATGACTGGGCTGATGGACTGACACTGGACCCCCAAGAGATAGACAAGGAGCGCGGCGTAATCCATGAGGAATGGCGCCTGCGTACTAGTGCATCCAGTCGTATGTTTGAACGTAACATGCCTGCCCTATATCCTGGTAGTAAGTATGGTGTGCGCTATCCTATCGGACTGATGAGCGTGATTGATAATTTCAAACCGAAGGCACTGCGTGATTACTATGAAAAATGGTATTATCCCGCTAATCAGGGGATCATCGTTGTGGGTGATGTGGACGTAGACCACGTGGAAGCTAAAATCAAGGAAATGTTCGGTGGTATCCAGACTCCTGCAACGGCTGGTAAAATAACCGACGAACAGGTGCCCGACAATGCAGAACCTATCGTTATCATCGATAAGGACAAGGAGCAGCAATACAACAATGTGGATGTGTTCTTCAAGACTGACGCAACTCCCGACAGCATGAAGACTTCTCCTATGTATCTGATGCAGCAGTACATGATTAATGCTGCTGTCAGCATGCTCAACAACCGTATAGATGAGGCTACAAAGAAACCAGACTGCTCATTCCTACAGGCTGCCAGTGAATATGGCAACTATATCTTCTCCAAGACAAAGGATGCATTCGCCATCTCCGTACTGCCTAAGGACGGAAAGACTGAAGTTTCACTTTCTGAGGTAATCAAACTGGCACGCCAGGCTGCTGAGTTCGGATTCACACCTACTGAGTATGCCCGTCACAAGGCTGATTATCTGAGTGGGCTGGAGAAGATTTACAGTAACAAGGACAAACGCTATAACAGTCAGTTCTGTGGCGAATATAAGGAGCACTTTTTGGCTAATGAACCTATCATGAGTCTAGATGATGAATATGCCATGATGAAGCAGGTGGTGCCGATGATTCCACTGGATGCCATCAATTCGGTGATGAAAGCCATGGTGCTGAAGAATGATACCAATAATGTGGTCATTAGCTTCAATACAGAAAAAGATGGTGCAACCTATCCTACTAAAGATGGTCTGCTCAAGGCGCTGCATGAAGGCAAGACTGCCAAGGTGGAGGCATACGTGGACAATGTGAAGAATGAACCGCTGATAGCTAAGATGCCTGTGAAAGGCTCTATCACGAAGACTACTGAAGGCAAGAAGTTCGGTTATAAGGAACTGCTGCTTTCCAATGGTGCAAAGGTGATACTGAAGAAGACTGACTTCCAGAAGGATCAGGTGATTCTGAATGCTGAAGGTCAGGGCGGTAGTTCCCTCTATGGAGCTGCTGACTTTGCCAACATCAATATGTTTGACGATGTGATTGAGGCCAGCGGTCTGGGTAACTTTAACCATACTGAACTGGGTAAGGCTCTTGCCGGAAAGATTGCCGGTGCATCTGCATCACTTCGTAACCGCCGTGTCATGATCAGCGGACAGTCAACTCCTACTGATGTGGAGACCATGCTCCAGCTGGTATATCTCTACTTCACCAAAATCAATAAGGACAAGGAGTCATTCGACAACGTCATGAAGAATGCGGAGAATGAGCTCAAGAACAAGTCTCTGAATCCTGAGCAGGCATTTTTTGATTCCATCAATGTGGTGGCTGACTCTCACAATCCTCGTTTTGCACCGATGAAGACTGCCGACCTGAAGAATGTGAACTATGACCGTATCCTGGCTATGGCTAAGGAGCAATTGAGTAATGCTGGTGCATTCACCTTCACTTTTCTGGGTAACTTCGACGAAGAGAAGCTGCTTCCACTGATAGAGACTTACATCGCTTCTCTGCCAAGTCAGAAGAAGGTGGTGAAGGGTCACGATGTGTCAACGGACTATAAGAATAATGTGGTCTGCGACTTCAAACGTAAGATGGAGACTCCTAAGAGCATCGCTTATATGATGTGGAAGACAAATCAGATGCCTTATACACCAGAATCATCCATCCAGGCTGATATCGTGGGACAGATCCTCTCTATGATATATCTGGATAAGATACGTGAACAGGCCAGCGCAGCCTATACTGTACAGGCTATGGGACAGGCTGGCAGACTAGATGAGAAATCTTCTGTGTCTGTGGTAGCTTACTGCCCGATGAAGCCCGAAAAGGCTGATACAGCACTTGCCATCATGCGCAATGAAGTACCTGCATTAGCTAAGCACTGTGATGCTGAGATGCTGAACAAGGTGAAGAAGTTTATGCTGAAGCGCAATGATGATGCCCAAAAGACAAATTCTTACTGGAGTAATGTGATAGACGACTGGAGAGATTACGGCCTTGACTTTGATACAGATTTTAAGAAGACTGTAGAGGCTCAAACACCGGAAAGCATTCAGAACTTTGTTGCTAAACTGCTGAAGATAAGTAAGAGCATGGAGGTAGTGATGTTGCCTGAAGTGAGCAAATAACATCCTCGATAAAATATATTATAAATAAAACGAATAGAAAATATGTCATACTTATTTTCATCCGAATCAGTATCTGAAGGCCACCCTGACAAGGTGGCCGATCAGATATCTGATGCTATTCTGGACCAGTTCCTCGCTTATGATGACAAAGCCCGGGTAGCTTGTGAAACTTTTGTTACCACCGGTCAGGTGGTCATCATGGGTGAAGTGCGCAGTGAGGCTTATATCGACCTGCCTACGATTGCCCGCAATACGATTAATCAAATAGGTTATACCAAATCTGAGTATAAATTCGACGGTGACTCCTGTGGTATTTTGAGTGCCATACATGAGCAGAGCGATGACATCAACCGCGGTGTTGACCGTGACGATGATGAGAATCAGGGTGCCGGCGACCAGGGTATGATGTTCGGATATGCTACCAATGAGACCGACAGCTACATGCCGGTAAGTTTGGACTTGGCTCATCATATCATGCATACACTGGCCGAAATCCGCAAGGAAGGCAAGCAGATGACTTATCTCCGTCCGGATTCTAAGAGCCAGGTGACTGTGCAGTACAGTGATGCTGGTATTCCAGAACGTATAGACACTATCGTGGTATCCACTCAGCATGATGAGTTTGATTCTGATGATGAGCGCATGCTTGCCAAAATCAAGGAAGACGTAATCAACATTCTGATACCACGTGTGAAAAGTGAAATCAAGTCAGAGAAAGTCTTGAGCCTCTTCGGCGATGATATCAAGTACTTCGTGAATCCTACCGGTAAATTTGTTATCGGCGGACCTCATGGCGATACAGGCCTTACAGGCAGAAAGATTATAGTAGATACTTATGGTGGCAAAGGTGCTCATGGTGGCGGTGCTTTCTCAGGAAAGGACAGCAGTAAGGTAGACCGTTCTGCAGCTTACGCAGTGCGTCATATCGCTAAGAACATGGTGGCAGCCGGTGTGGCCGATGAGATGTTGGTACAGGTAAGTTATGCCATCGGCGTGGCTAAACCCGTAAATATCTATGTAAATACGTACGGGAGAAGTCATGTGAAGATGAGCGACGGTGAGATAGCACAGAAGATAGAACAGATGTTTGATCTGCGTCCGAAAGCTATCGAACGCGAACTGAAGCTTCGCCAGCCGATGTATCTTGAGACAGCAGCTTACGGACACATGGGCCGTAAATCAGAAATTGTGACGAAGACGTTCAGCAGTCACTATCACGAGACAAAGACGATAGACGTGGAACTGTTCACATGGGAAAAACTCGACCGTGTGGATGATATCTGTAAAGCGTTTAATTTGTAATACCTAACAGAAATGCAGCAGACAGACAGTATCGCAAAGGAACAACACAATGAAATACCATCACCTGAGCAATCGGCGATAGAACAGCGCAACTTCAAGCCGCGCCATCCCTATCAGGTGTTGCGACAGTTGCCTCGCGATGCTACTCCTGCACAACAAGACTCAGCTATCCAGGCTGCATTCCAGCCTAGAGAGATACATTACAGTGAGCAGCCTGACACCCTTCATCTGCCTGGTCATAAAGCAGGTAAAAGTACGAAGGAGGTCAGTCTGCCTACTTATTATAAAGAGACATACTTTGCTAACGACTCACTGTTGCGTAATGAAGTGAATGGCGGTAGATATGGTGTGGCTGGTGACCCTGTACCTTATACCATGCGTGGTGATAATGTCATAACAGGACTGTTGCTAGCCTTTTTTATTTTGGCTTTTATTTCCATTACGCGTTCCAGTCGGTTTATCACAAGACAAGCTAAAAACTTTTTTTATACCCCTCATTCAGAGGCCGTTACGACATTTGCTGAAACGTATGGAGAAATTAATTTTCAGGTGTTCATGGTGGTGCTTAACTGCCTGTTACTCTCTATTCTTCAGTATTTTTATACCCAGACATATATCGGTCAGACATTTATACTCTCATCGCAGTATCAACTGATTGCCATCTATTTTGGATGTTTCGTAGGTTATTATCTCTTGCGTGCATTCCTTTATACGATAGTGGATAATATATTTTTTGGTAGTAAGAAAAATATACAATGGATGAAGTCCCTGCTGTTTGTAACCAGTCTTACAGCCGTATTGTTGTTCCCAATTGTATTGTTGCAGGTGTATTTTAATCTGTCTATGCAAAATGTACTGATTTACTTCGTTGTGGTACTGATTTTAGTTAAAATTCTAACCTTTTATAAGGCGTATCTTATCTTTTTTAGACAAAGTGGCGGTTTTCTGCAAAATATTTTGTACTTTTGTGCCCTCGAAGTGATACCATTGGCGACCTTATGGTTGGCTATGGTTTTTATTGGGAATTATTTGAAAATAAATTATTAGGACACCGATGATAAAAAAAATCTTGATTTCACAACCTAGGCCATCGAGTGAGAAATCTCCCTATTTCGATATCGCCGAAAAGTTTGGCGTAGAGTTGATATTCCGTCCCTTTATCAAGGTAGAGGGCTTGAGTAGCAAAGAATTCCGCCAGCAGCGTATAAACATTGCAGATTATTCTGCTGTGGTGTTTACCTCTCGCCATGCTATTGACAATTTCTTCAATTTGGCGAAGGACATGCGCGTGAATATTTCAGAAGATCTGAAATATTTCTGTGTGACTGAGACGATAGCACTGTATATCCAGAAATATACCCAATATCGTAAACGCAAGGTTTTCTTTGGAAATACAGGTAAGATTGAGGATTTGATTCCTCTGATGGTGAAGCATAAGACTGATAAGTATTTAGTACCACTGAGTGATGTTCATAATGACAGTGTCAAGACTCAATTAGATGCTAAAGGATTAAATCATACCGAGTGCGTGATGTATCGTACGGTAAGCAATGATTTTACTCCAGAGGAAATTGAGCATTTCGATTATGACATGCTCGTTTTTTTCAGTCCTGCTGGTGTTCATTCGTTGACTAAAAATTTTCCCGACTTCAATCAAGATAAGATTGCTATAGCTACATTCGGTCCAGCAACAGCTAAGACTGTGATGGATTCAGGCCTGCGACTTGATTTGGAAGCTCCTTCTGAAAAGTATCCTTCCATGACAGGTGCCTTGCAGCACTATCTCATAGAGCATGGCGAAGACTAATATTAACGATATATATGCATGAGGCAGGTTTGAGCAAGAAAGAGCGAATCGTGAGTAGAACTCAGATAGACACGCTGTTTCAGGCAGGCAACAGTAGTTCGCTCGCCGCTTATCCAGTAAGGCTTGTATATAGAATCCAAAAGAGAACAGAGGACGATGAACCGGCCATGATTATGGTGAGCGTATCAAAGCGCCACTTTAAGAGGGCGGTGAAGCGTAACAGGGTGAAACGTCAACTGCGTGAAGCTTATCGGCTGAGCAAACAGCAACTGCTTGTTACATTGCAGCAGCATTCTGACCTTCAGGTGGAGATGGTATTCCTTTGGCAGTCTGATGAACTCTATCCCTCATCTGTAGTTCATGAGAAGATGCAGAATATGCTTAATCGGCTGATAGAGCGATTGAAATGAAAGATATATTTGTCAAGGCAATACATCTTATTTCCAGATTGGTAGTTTGGCTTTTGGTGCTGCCCATCCGTTTCTATCAAGTGTGTATCTCTCCATATACGCCCCCTTCGTGTCGCTTTACGCCTACCTGCTCAGAATATGCCCGACAAGCACTAATCAAGCATGGGCCCTTCAAGGGACTGGCACTCGCCATCTGGCGAATGTTGAGATGTAATCCATGGGGTGGTAGCGGTTATGATCCGGTACCGTAAGTTGTCTGACTCGGTCAGCGCCCCATAACCTATAATATTTAACATATAAATAGAAATCATACGATGGTTAAAAACTTTGTTGAAGAACTGAAATGGCGCGGTATGCTTGCCCAGATTATGCCAGGTACAGAGGAACTGTTACAGAAGGAAATGGTCTCTGCCTATCTTGGTACAGACCCAACTGCCGACTCTCTGCATATCGGTCACCTCTGCGGTATCATGATGCTTCGTCATCTGCAGCGCTGCGGTCATAAACCCTATATTCTCGTGGGTGGTGCTACAGGTATGATTGGTGACCCTTCCGGTAAAAGTCAGGAGCGTAATCTTCTGAATGATGAGACACTCCATCACAATCAGGAGTGTATCAAAAATCAGGTGGCCAAGTTCTTGGATTTCGACAGCAATGAACCAAATGCTGCTGAGATGGTGAACAATTATGATTGGATGAAGGAGTTTACTTTCCTAGATTTTGCCCGTGAGGTGGGTAAGCACATCACAGTAAACTATATGATGGCTAAGGAAAGCGTCCAGCAGCGCCTGAACGGTACCGCTCGTGATGGACTTTCATTCACAGAGTTTACCTATCAGTTGCTTCAGGGTTATGACTTTCTCTATCTTTACCAGCATAAAGGCGTGAAACTTCAGTTGGGCGGTAACGACCAGTGGGGCAATATGACTACAGGTACGGAACTTATTCGTCGTACGCTGGGTAATGAGAATGATGCTTACTGTCTGACCTGTCCGCTGATTACTAAGGCAGACGGAAAGAAATTCGGTAAGACTGAGAGCGGCAACATCTGGCTTGATCCTGCCCGTACCACTCCTTATAAGTTCTATCAGTTCTGGCTCAATGTAAGCGATGATGATGCAGAAAAATACATCAAGATATTCACTTCACTGGATAAGGAAACGATAGATGCACTGGTGGAAGAGCACAAGCAGGACCCTGGTCGCCGTGTACTGCAGAAGAGACTGGCACAGGAAGTGACTGTGCTTGTTCACTCACAGGAAGCACTGGATACAGCCATCGAAGCATCAAATATTCTGTTTGGAAAAGCCACCAAGGATGCATTGCAGAAACTGGATGAGCGTACATTCCTGGATGTATTTGATGGTGTTCCACAGTTTGAGATCGGAAAAGACCAGTTAGGTCAGCCGGCATCAGAACTCTTTACGCAGGCAGCAGCAGTATTCCCATCGAAAGGAGAGATGCGCAAACTAGTGCAGGGTGGCGGCGTAAGTCTTAATAAAGAGAAACTTACACAGTATGATCAGGTTATCACAGCAGATGATTTGATAGATGGAAAGTATCTTCTCGCACAGAAAGGCAAGAAGAACTACTTCCTCATCACCGTAAAATAATTCAGGAAAAATTTGGTAGTGCTCAAAAAAAGCACTACCTTTGCACCGCAAATAATGCTTGGACCATGGTGTAATGGTAACACTACAGGTTTTGGTTCTGTCATTCCCGGTTCGAATCCGAGTGGTCCAACGCTAAGAAAGTATGCCTGTTCAGGTATACTTTTTTTTATTTTATTTAAGTATTATGCCAAAAAGAAACGTATTAATAATATAAGTTCCGATTTAATTTTGTATCTTTGCAACAACAAATCAAGAACGTAATAGAAAAATAACGATGAAAACAAATTATGAAATTCGCTATGCCGCCCATCCAGAGGACGCCAAGAGTTATGACACAACCCGCATCCGTCGTGATTTCCTGATAGAAAAGGTTTTCGCAGCAGATGAAGTAAATATGGTTTATTCTATGTACGACCGTATGGTTGTAGGTGGAGCAATGCCAGTGAAGGAAGAACTGAAGTTGGAAGCTATCGATCCGTTGAAGGCCCCATTCTTTACCACTCGTCGTGAGATTGGTATCTATAATGTAGGTCAGGGCGAAGGAGTTGTAAAAGTAGGAGATGAGACCTTTACACTTGGTTTCAAGGAAGCACTTTATGTAGGTCGTGGTGACCGTGAAGTATTCTTTTCATCCATAGATGGAAAGAATCCAGCCAAGTTTTATTTCAATTCCACAACAGCCCACAAGGAATATCCTAATAAGAAAGTGACCAAGGCTGACGCTGTGGTTGCACACATGGGTTCTTTGGAAATGAGCAATGAACGTAATATCAACAAGATGATTGTCAATCAGGTGTTGCCTACATGTCAGCTCCAGATGGGTATGACAGAACTGGCTACTGGCAGTGTATGGAATACGATGCCAGCCCATGTGCACAGTCGCCGTATGGAAGCTTACTTCTATTTCGAAGTTCCAGAAGAGCAGGCTGTATGTCATTTTATGGGTGAGGTGAATGAAACACGTCACATCTGGATGAAAGGTGACCAAGCTGTACTCTCACCGGAGTGGAGTATCCACAGTGCAGCAGCAACCCATAATTACACCTTTATCTGGGGTATGGGTGGTGAGAACCTGGACTATGGCGATCAGGACTTCTCCAAGATTACAGACTTACGATAGTTGCATGACGAACTTGAGATATAACAGACGATAAAAACAATATATTTAAGTATTATGGCTAATTTATTTTCTTTGGAAGGTAAGAACGCGTGGATTACCGGCGCCTCTTACGGCATTGGCTTCAATATTGCCAAGGCATTTGTAGCAGCAGGTATTAAGACTATCATCTTCAATGATATCAATGACGCAGCATTAGAGCGTGGCTTGAACAATTACAAGGAAGCTGGTATCGCTAACGTGAAAGGTTATGTCTGTGATGTAACTAAGGAAGACCAGGTGAAGGAACTGGTTGAGAAGATTCATCAGGAAGTAGGTCAGATTGATATTTTGGTAAACAACGCAGGTATCATCAAGCGTGTACCTATGCATGAGATGCCTCGCAAGGACTTCCAGGCGGTCATTGATGTAGACTTGGTAGCTCCATTTATCGTATCTTCAGCAGTATTGCCTGAGATGATGGCACGTAAGGAAGGTAAGATTATCAATATCTGTTCTATGATGAGTGAATTGGGGCGTGAGACTGTCTCAGCTTATGCAGCCGCTAAGGGAGGCTTGAAGATGCTTACCCGCAATATCTGTTCTGAATATGGCGCTTATAATATCCAGTGTAATGGTATAGGCCCAGGTTATATTGCAACTCCACAGACAGCTCCATTGCGTGAGAAACAGGCGGATGGCAGCCGTCATCCATTTGATAAGTTTATTTGTGCAAAGACTCCGGCTGGCCGTTGGCTTGATCCGTCAGAATTGGGCGGTCCAGCTGTATTCCTGGCTTCACATGCATCAGATGCCGTTAATGGTCATGTACTCTATGTAGATGGAGGTATCTTGGCTTATATAGGCAAACAGCCAGAGTAATATTGCAGTTTAAAAACGAACGTTTACTATACGAAAAGAGAGGCAACTTCTAACGAAATTGCCTCTCTTGGTTTATTTTTACAAATTAGTTAAGAGCGTCAGCTAATTCAGCACCTGCTTTAAATTTAGCAACTTTCTTTGCAGCGATAGTAATCTTCTGCTTTGTTGCTGGGTTGATACCCTCGCGCTCTGGGCGCTCGCTTACACTGAAAGTACCAAAACCTACCAATGAAATCTTCTCACCTGCTACGAGAGCGTCTTTGATAGCTGCTGTTGTTGCATCGAGAGCCTTCTTTGCATCAGTTTTGCTCAGTCCTGAGCCTGCTGCGATCTTTTCGATTAAATCTGACTTGTTCATAATTGTGAATTTTTAATGCGTTATTAATTGTTTAAAATAGATATTAATCATCATTTTGTTCGCAAATATAGGGCAAACTATTTAGAAATCAAACAAAAAACAAAAAAAAATGAGTTTTTTACTAAAAAAAAGTGTCTAAACCCCACTTTTCGTATCGTAAAACAGATATTTTTCGTATTTTTGTGCCGTTATTAGCATGCTTTAGCGGAATGCTACAATAAAACATTAAACAGTTTGAGATTATGTATAATATACCCAAAGTTACCAAAAACCTGTTGTTCATCAACATTATCGTGTATCTGGCTACCCTCGTGCTGGAGATGCGCGGCATTGATCTGTCAAATATTGGTGGCCTGCACTTTTTCTTGGCTTCTGATTTCCATTTTTACCAGTTGATAACCTATATGTTTCTGCATGGAAGTTTCTGGCATATTTTCGGCAATATGTTTGGCTTGTGGATGTTTGGTGTCATTCTGGAGCGTACATGGGGGAGTAAGAGGTTCCTTTTTTATTACATCCTGACGGGAATTGGTGCCGGAGTGACTCAGGAAATAGTGCAGTATGTGAATTACAGCATCAATGATCTGTCGGCATACGCTACCGTCTCCACAGGTACTTCTATGATTCCTATGGATGCCTATCTGAATATGTGGACCACTATCGGAGCTTCCGGAGCAATTTATGCCATCCTGTTGGCTTTCGGCATGTTGTATCCCAATGAGAAGATGTTTATCATTCCCATCCCAGTACCCATCAAGGCAAAATGGTTCGTAATGGGATATATTGCTATAGAACTGGTTTTGGCACAGAGTTCACCTGGTGATGGCGTTGCCCATTATGCTCACTTGGGTGGTATGCTGTTCGGATTCCTGCTTATCCGATATTGGCGTAAACGCGACAATCAGTTTTCCTGGGGTGGTAGTGGTCCTTCCTTTTTTGAACAGATGCGCAATAACTTCCAGAGTAAGGGACATTACAGACCTCACATGCATGTAGAACCAGGCAAACGTGAGGATGAAAAGGAATCCGACTGGGAATTTAATGCCCGCAAGAAGGCTGATCAGGAAGAGATAGACCGCATCTTAGATAAAATCCGTACCAGTGGATACGACAGTTTGACGAAGGAAGAAAAGCAGAAGCTTTTCGACAGCAGTAAGAATGATTAAACAACTCAAGAAAATTACTGTGAATATGATAGCCGGCGCAAATGTTGCGACGGTTATTCTGATGTTGTTGGTAGGCTTTGCTGGTTATGTGAATCCAGCCAATCATCCTTATTTGTCGTGTGCCTCCCTGATATTTCCACTGTTTCTGCTGATTAATCTGGGCTTTCTGTTTTTTTGGCTTACGTTCAAGTGGCGTATGGCTTTTATTCCTGTGGCGGGCTATCTGCTGGTGCTCTTCCCCCTGCACATTTATCTCCCGCTAAATCCGCAGTCTGATCCGCCGGCAGGTGCCATCAAGGTGCTATCCTTCAATCTGCAGTGCTACAGCGGCCAGCCCAATTATGATGATGGCTTTGAACCCATCTTCCAGTATATCAAGTCGGAGAATGCTGATATTGTATGTACACAGGAAGATATAGACACGTGGCGTAACAGCAATGTGCGTTATGACAGTCTTTATGCTTATAATGATACAACACATATAGGTTCTATGCCAGATAACAACGGTGTCGGTATCCATACCCGTTATCCTATCCTGCGTAAGGAACGTATTCCCTATACTTCCAAGGGAAATGGCAGCGTGGCTTATTATCTGTTGATACATGGTGATACTGTGCTGGTCATCAACAATCACTTTGAGAGCAATCATATCACGGAGCATGAGCGTCAGAAGTACACTGCGCTTACTAAAGGCGATTTGGCTAAAGATACGATGAGGGCCACTTCTCAGATGATTATCGGCAAACTGGGATTCGCTGCAGCACAGCGTGCACCGGAGGCTGACATGGTACATCGGTATATTATGTCGCATAGACAATATCCCATGATTGTATGTGGAGATTTCAATGACGGTCCCCTCAGTTATACCCGCCATATTGTGTCTCAGGGCCTTACCGATTGCTACGTTACCACGGGCTTCGGATTAGGTTTGTCATATAATCAGAATCGTTTTTATGTTCGTATCGATAACATTCTCTGTTCCTCACATTTCAAACCGTATCAGTGCCATGTGGACAGAGAAATTGATGCAAGTGACCACTATCCCATCATATGTTGGCTTAAAAAACGATAGTTTAGTGAAAAAACGAACGAAAAATGCCCATAAATTTTTCATAGTGTAAAATTTTCACTATATTTGCAAGCTAAATAGAATTTCGATGAATAATAATAATTAAAAATAAACAATAAAAAACAATGCGAAACAAAGGAATTGTAAAGTTTATCACAGTCTTGCTCGTGCTGATCTGTGTATTCTACCTCTCCTTCTCGTTCGTTTCCCGCTATTATGAGAATAAAGCGGCTGCAATGGGCGAACAGGCAGGTACCGAGTATTTGGATTCAATCATGAACGAGAAAGTGTATTTCGGTGCTTATACTCTTAAGCAGTGCCGTGAGATGGGTATCGGCCTCGGTCTTGACCTGAAAGGTGGTATGAACGTGATTTTGGAAGTATCAGTACCCGATGTAGTGGATGTGCTGGCTGACCACAAGAGCGATGCAGCCTTCAAGAAGGCAATGGCAGAAGCCAAGAGCGATGAGGAAACAAGTCAGAGTGATTTCATTTCTCTCTTCGTGAAGTATTGGAAACAAGAATCTAACGGCCGTCCGCTCGCTGCTATATTCGCAACTCAGCAGATGAAGGGTAAAGTGAGCACTCAGAGTACCGATGCTGAGGTAGAGCGTGCACTCCGTGCTGAGGTTCAGTCAGCTGTCGACAATTCTTTCAATGTCGTACGTAACCGTATCGATAAGTTCGGTGTCGTTCAGCCCAACATTCAGAAGTTGGAAGGACAGACCGGACGTATCATGGTGGAAATGCCTGGTATTAAGGAACCTGAGCGCGTGCGTAAGTTGCTTCAGGGTAGTGCCAACCTGGAATTCTGGGAGACTTACAACAGTCAGGAGATTGTTCCTCTGTTGGCTCAGCTCAACCAGAAGCTTGCCAATGGTGGTGCTGCTGAGACTGATACAGCCGCTGTAGCTAACGATAGCGTTAAGTCTGCCGATGCCACAAAGGCTAAGGAGAAGGCTGACCTCGCTGCTGCGCTGAGTGCAAAGAACAGCAAGGGTGCCAAGACCGCTGCCAATAAGAAGACTGCAGACTTGAAGAAGCAGAATCCACTGTTCTCTATCTTCCAGCCTTCACAGGGTCAGAGTTTGAGCGTGGTAGGTTATGCTTCTACTCGTGATACCGCTGCTGTAGATAAGATTATCTATTCTCAGATTGCACAGCAGGTATTGCCATCTGACCTGAAACTCATGTGGAGTGCCAAGGCTGCTGAATTTGATAAAAAAGGGGATATCTTTGAACTCCATGCCATCAAGGTAACAGAACCTTCCGGTCGCGCTCCTCTGGAGGGTGATGTGATTACCACAGCTAAAGATGAATTCGACCAGATGGGCCATCCATGTGTAAGCATGCAGATGAATTCTGATGGTGCTCGCCGTTGGGGGCAGCTCACCAAGCAGAATATCGGTAAGGCCATTGCCATCGTACTGGATGGTACTGTTTACAGTGCTCCACGTGTGAATGGTGAGATTGACGGTGGTAACTCTCAGATTACTGGTAACTTCTCTATTGAGGATACCAAGGACCTGGCTAACACCTTGAACTCAGGTAAAATGCCTGCACCTACCCGTATCGTACAGGAAGAGGTCGTTGGTCCTTCACTGGGTGCACAGTCTATCGTACAGGGTGAGATTTCATTTGTAGTGGCATTCGTGCTGCTGATGATTTATATGGTCATGCTGTATGGTTGGATACCAGGTATGCTTGCCAATACGGCCCTGTTGTTCAACCTCTTCTTTACGTTGGGTATATTGACGTCGTTCCAGGCGGCACTGACTATGCCAGGTATAGCGGCCATTGTGCTGACGTTGGGTACTGCAGTGGATGCCAATGTGCTGATCTATGAGCGTACCAAGGAAGAGCTTCGCAAGGGACTGAATGTCAAGGAAGCATTGGGTAAGGGTTATTCAAATGCCTTCTCTGCTATCTTCGACTCTAACTTCACCTCATTGATTACTGGTGTTATCCTGTATGTATTCGGCACAGGTCCTATCCGTGGTTTCGCTACCACCTATATCATCGGTATCGTAGTATCCTTCTTCACTGCCGTGTTCATGACCCGTCTGGTATATGAGCATCAGACTAAGAAGGATAAGTGGCTTAACCTTACTTTCATTACCAGTTACTCTAAGAACTTGATGCAGAATGCGCATTATAACTTCATGGGCATGTATAAGAAGTCGTTCGCTTTCTGGGGCGTACTTTCACTCATCTTCATCGTTAGTTTTGCTGTTCGTGGTCTTTCCAAGAGTATTGATTTCACTGGGGGGCGTAACTACGTAGTCACACTGGATAAGTCGGTACCTGTTGAGTCCGTACGTAAAGCACTTGACGGTGCATTCATCAATACCATTGGTGACAATGCTGGCAAGGCTGCCATTACCAATGCGATTGCCCTGGGTACAGACGGTAAGACTGTACGTATCTCTACCAACTGGAATATCGAGTCAAATAATGCAAATGCAGACGATAAGGCAGAGAACATCCTGTATAAGGCTTTGAAGAAAGCCAATCTGGTAACACAGAAGAATGTTGAGGCATTCAAGAATCCTGATATCCGTCAGGGAGGTTCTATAGTTAGTAGCAGTAAGGTAGGTCCTTCAGTAGCTAAGGATATCACTTATGGTGCTATTGTCAGCGTATTGCTCGCTCTGATTGCCATCTTCATTTATATCTTGATACGATTCCGCAACAAGGCCTTCGCTATCGGTTCTACCATAGCCCTAGGATTTGATGCCCTCATCGTTGTAGGATTCTATTCTGTTCTGTGGGGCTGGGTTCCAATGTCACTCGAGATTGACCAGACCTTCATCGGAGCTATCCTTACTGTGATTGGTTACTCTATTAATGATAAGGTGGTGGTATTCGACCGTGTACGTGAGAATATCCAGCTCTTTGCAAAGCGTGACCGTCGCATTCTCTTCAATGAATCGCTGAATCAGACTTTGGCACGTACTGTCAATACCTCAATGACCACATTGATTGTGTTGGTATGTATCTTCCTGCTGGGTGGTGACAGTATCCGTTCCTTCTCATTCGCCATGATTCTTGGTGTCGTATTCGGAACCCTGTCATCTATCTTCATCGCAGCTCCTATCGCATATTACTCTTTGAGTAAGAACTTGCGTCATGAGACACCTGCTGAAGCACCTGCAGAGGCTAAATAGTCAGTTCGTATATTATTATATATACATTATTATATATATCAAATAACAGAT
>DAIRCP010000037.1:0-29866 GCA_036796635.1 Prevotella sp.
GGAAAATCTCAAAAAAATGATTATTTTTGCAAATAGGAAGTACGACAAGCAAGAATCAACAATGACTTAAAAGATGATAAGCAAAATGTACTAATCATAAATTATAAGAAGACATGAACAAAAATCTATTTTTATTGCCACTGATGGCAGTGGCTCTTTATGCCTGCAGTGACAGCGACAGTACATCGGAGGCGCCCTCCACTGTAGACACGAAGGCATGGACACTCAATGGCAATATGGATACTACTTACGCTCCAGGTAATAATTTCTTCATGTACTGCAATGGTACATGGTACAACAAGGCAACCCCTCAAGATGATGGCATGGTAGGATTGGTCATGGACGCTCTGCAACTATCCAACGAGAGAGTAGCCAAGCTTGATGATCCCATCATCAACAAATTCAATGCCGATATCAACACTTTCAATAATAATATAGAGCATGGAGATTCCATCATAGCTGTGAATACCAAAGTATTCGAAGGCATCACGACCAAAGAAGAGGCTTACAAGGCTATAGGTAAGGCGTTGCTCATGGGATATGCACCATTGGTCAATATAGATTTAACCCCTAGAAAAGGAATCACAAATCTGTTCATTACGAAATATGACGACGGAGTTCCTCGTAGTTTAGATGCAACCTCTAATGCAGCCTATCTGAAGCATATCGGATACAGTGCTGCCCAGTCTGCAGAAATAGCCCAAAATGCCTGCAACGCATACACAAAACTTTCCAAGTTAGCTAGTGGAAAGTCGTACAGTGCTGCAGACTTTATAAACCATCCAGAGCTGACTGCCGACCTGATACCGGTAAGCGCCATGAAGACGCGCTCCACCGGTATGGACGTCATAGACGGTATCATCTCAGGAATGGGAATTGCAGAGAATAACGTATATCTAAAAGAATCTGACCTGACATATCTGGCCACCATACAAGCCATGAGCGCCGATGAAATCAAGAGTGCACTGATAGCATGTGTGGCGGTGGATGCTATTTTTAACTCACAGAAAGCACTGGATGCTTATAACCTAAGTCACAAAACAGAGAAAAATATAGATAAGCTTGCTACATTAACTAGTGAAAAGTACATGAATTACATCTATTCGCATGCTTACAGTACGAAGTACATCTCTGACGAGCGTAAAGCGCAGTTAACTGCTGTATGCGAAGAACTGCGCAGCACCTTCAACGACAGAATATCATCACTCGACTGGATGAGTGACGCTACCAAGGCTTATGCCAAGGAGAAACTGGCTGCCATGAAATTCAATGTCGGGCGTCCTGATACCTGGTATCAGGAAGGACTCCCCACACTTACCGGCACTTCCTTTTTAGAAGATGTGATACAATTGAGAAAGGCATTTTACAATTTTCAAATTGCTTTAATAGGCAAGGATGCACAGGAAGCTACATTTCATAATATAATAGGCAGCGATAACGATTCCCGACTCACTGCCATTAATTCTAATTATTCTCGAGAAACAAACTCCATGCAAATCTATCCAGCCTTTTTGCTTGAACCCTTTTATGACACTAATCAGTCTGATGCCTATAATTACGCGATATTTTCAGTGATAGGCCATGAAATGACGCATGGATTCGATAGTGAGGGTGCTATATATGATAAGATGGGTGATACCTACAACTGGTGGACAGTGTCCGACAAGATGGAATTTGACAAACGTACGCAGAAACTCGTCAACTGCTACAATCATCTCGAAGTAACTGATGGGCGTGAGGAACTTAACAACAAATATTGTGACGGAACGAAAACATTGGCAGAGAACATGGCAGATCTCGGCGGTTTCAATCTGGCTTACCAGACTTATATAAACAAAGCCGTGAAAGATGGATACAGCGGTGATGAACTCGTCAAGCAGGAAAAGAAATTCTACCAGGCCGTTGGAAACTTGTATAGAAATAAGGAAGGCATTGCTACTTTCCTCTATGCATATCAGACGGACGAACACTCACGCTCTAAAGAACGCGTAAATGGAGTGGTAATGAACACAGATCGCTGGTATGAGCTTTACAATGTGAAATGGGGCGACAAACTATATCTCAAGCCTGAAGACAGAACGTATGTCTGGTAGTTGATTGCTCTGACTATCCAGTATTACTCAGTATAAGGGCGTACTACAATGGTTGCAGTACGCCCTTATTTTCGATACCTTCACATGAGGAAGGTCATATTCCACAGTTAGATTTGTATATTTCTTGATCTGTTAGTTGTGCTGTATCACCAGGTAGGTGCTTACACTCCAGAACTTGCTGGGATTGGTAACAGTGAGGGTGAAGGAATTCTTGCTCGTCTGCTCCAATGTGTAGGAATTGGCTGGCATGGGCGACAATACCTTGACGGATGAACCACTGATGCTGATCTTCTGGAAATTGCGCATATCTACCTTACTGAACTTGGACTTATCAAAATTAGTTACGTCCAACTTCTTCTTGGAAAACAGTCCGCCTCCGGTGAGTAACCCAGCATCTTTCAGGTCTCTCTTAGTACCTACTTTTACGAATGCCTCATTCATCTGATTGGTCTGCGCCGTCATGGCCTCCTCCTGCTCCTTGGTCTTCTGGTTCAGGGTGGAGATATTCTGATTAAGTCCGGAGATATTCTGGTCCTGCTCTGCCACATGGGCCTGCAGATTGGAGATATCCACATTCTTACTGTCCAATTCGGTGCGCAGCTGAGCTATCATCTTGTCCTTCTCGTCCAACTGCATCTTATAGGCATTGATAATGGTGCGGAGCTTCTGGGTGTTGGCATTCTTATTATCTTCGAGTGACTTCTCCAGTTCGGCTATGCGCGCGCGCTGACGGTCGAGCATATCCTTGAATACCGTAAGACTCTGCTTGATCTTCTCCTTGGAAGTGAGGGGACGTCCATCGGCACTCTCCTTAAACAGATACCCCTGCTTGACGGATATGCTGTCCATACTGGACGACAATACATCGACAAACTGATTGAGCTGGTCGTACTGATTGGCAATAGAATCGCGTGCCAGTGCATCTGCACTTGGCCCCTTGGGCTTATTCCCGCATGAGGCGAGAAACATCAGTCCGAGTAATAAAAAGGCATAAGATTTCTTCATACAATCAATTTTTTAGTTATTAATATCGTGGTTAATCATCTTTCGCGCAGCAAGGCGATGCCTGCTGTGCTAACCGCAAATGTACGGAATATATTGATACAACACGCGATTTTGACGAAATATTTATTGATTAAATAGAAAAATTATGATTTATTATTTAGGCGTATAGTTCATGTGCACCCGCTCGTAAGTGACTGTTCCGTCTTTCTTGCAGTGCACCCTGACCAGATAATCGCCGGGATTAGGACTATTACGCTCGCTCATCGACTCTAGCGTGAGGTACTTCACTCCGCCCACTTCACGCTCATCCCAAGCATGTACATGCCCGCAGAATACGATAGTGGCTTTCCACTCTACGAACTTATTGAGCAGATAATACAGTTCCTCGCGGGGGAATGTGGAGGAGAACTGATTGCTGCTAGGGCGGAAGAGATTGGTATGGGTAAATACAAAGGTGTGACGAATGGTCTTGTTGGAATTGAAGATGCCCTCGTCTATCAGGTCTGTCTGATAATCGCCCAATGTGCCATTGGCTGAGTCAAGGAAGATGACATGGTCATAGACTGGCTCGTTGCCCAACTGTATATAGTAATCGAAGAAGGACTTGTGGAAGATGCTGGAAAACAGTGCCCAACCATTATGGGTGATGTCATGATTGCCTACTGCCGAGAAGAACGGATATACGATATCTGAGGCATCCACCAGCTCAGTGGTGTCTTCACGATTGCGATAAGCGCGGGCGGCGGCATCGTACTTGAAATATTTATCAACAAATTTGGCCGTGAATGTCTGGATGGTATTCTCCAGTTTGATATAGTATTCCGCCTGTGTATCAGCTATATCGCCCAGGCTGGCATAGAACATGTCATTATGGTCGAGTCCGTTCTGCAGCATCTCTGCCATGCGGCAGGTGTCTGTGGCAATATGACTGTCACTGCCCACGAGGAATGAATATTCGTCTGAATCCACGACAGCCCCAAGATCCTCCTGAAGATGATTCTTGAAGTATTCCACTGACATCTTCACACGGTCGTCAGTGCCTGAACCTCCCACAAGTATGCCTGTAGGACTTACTTTATCACATGATGAAACTGTCAGGAGAGTAATCATCAGGGCTATGGCGCCTATACTTTGTTTTATCATATTACCACACATATTTCATTCCTATTTTCATTGATGTTTCATATTTCGTAGCCAACTGGCTCATACTTCCGGCAGGTCTGACATTGAGTTCACCAAACAGACGCATGCTGGAATTGATGTTGGCATTCCAGCGCACACCCCAGTTGATGTTCCAGTTCTCATAATAGAAATCGTCATAGTTGCGAAAGAACAGACCGATATTCCATGAATTCCAGCGCGGACGGATATTCACGCCCGTTCCAAAGGTAAACGTGAGCGGTTCGGTATAAGAGCTTCCGAGCAGTCGGTAATTAATGAGCGACTCGCCCAGAAGGACATCAAAGTAAGGTGCTTCCCATAAAACAGATAAATTGCCTGTATACTCATTGGTATGGAAATCGCTATACCGATTGTACATCAGCTTACCCTGAAGGTAAAAATTGAAATAACTGAGCGGAAAACGGTAACTACCTTTAGCTGAAACGCCGATTTTGGCTTTTCCGATAGGAGCATCAAACGCACCCTCTGCGCTGAGCCTGTCAGTAAAATGCCGCGTATAGGCTACCGAGGGTCCGAAGAATTTGCCTGTCACAGTATTACTACCACCCTGAAAATAGCCGGATACCTCATTTTTGTGAGAACCATCATACTTGTGCTCGCCGCAGAACACCTGTGCCTCTGTAGCGATACTGGTAAAGATAATAAATCCGATTATGACAATCTTTCTCATAGATATTTGCTTATTTTTTCGCAAATATAAAGTTAAAATTTTATATTTCAGTAATTTTTATCTTATTTTTATATTTTTTTAGATGTACTAGCATGGATAAAGGATATATTGGAGCGTTTCATGCTTTATGAAACCTTTTTTGCACAAAAGGGAACTTTTATGATGCCCATCTCATTTATTTGATGTATCTTTGCATACTATAATCAATCATACAACATGAACAGCAAACGTATCAAAACAAGCAGACATGGTATGGCATATCGGAAGATGACGTGCAGACTGTGTGTCAGGGTTCTTATCATATCACTCTTCACGCTGTTTCCCACAGGTGCGACAGCAGCGGCACAATCGGCTGATAATGCACAAGAGGCCAAACAGATATTCGAGAAGGTGTACGGCATGGTGTTCGGCAATGAAGGGTCGGCACTGTCATACGCCGTGAATATCATCGGCATCTATAAGACGCAGGGCAGCATCATCTATAAAGGCAAGAAATTGAGATATGCTGAAAGCAGATATGCTTCATGGAACGACGGGAAGACTGCTTATATGGTGGATAAAAAGAAAAAGACGGTGGGAATATATAGGGCTGATGATGACAACAAGGATAATTATCTGTCTAAATTCAAATTTAATATCAATGACTATACTTACTCCTGGAAACGCATCAATAACATGATAGAAATCACGGTCAAGGCAAAACACTCCATTTTCTTCGGCGTAAGGGAGGCTAAAGGTCTGATATATGAATCCAACTATTATCCGGTGAGTCTGCGTATTAAGGTGGCTTTCTTCTGGACTACGGTAAAAATCAGCAACTTCCGCGCAGGTGGCATCAGCGACCAAATGTTTGTATTCCCGAAATCTGAGTTTTCCGGATATTCTTTCGACAATCATCTGAAAGATTAATTTTGAAATCCACAGACAAAAAATCCCGCGAACTGGCTGATATTGATATCGCAGTTCACGGGACTGACATTTAGCAATTTCCTCTTGGTTACTTCAGTTCAAAATCAGCAGTGCCGCGTACATCTGTCTCGCTGGCACACACGTAAACCTTGAATTTACCTGGCTCTGCCACCCACGCATGCTGCTGCTCTGAATAGAACTTCAGGGCATCGGGAGTGATGGTAAAGGATATCTGCTTGGTCTCACCTGGATTGAGTTCCACCTTATCAAAGCCTTTCAGTTCCTTGACAGGGCGGTCTGTGCTGCACTGCTCATCGCCGATGTACAGCTGCACTACTTCCTTACCCTTCACCTTGCCTGTATTGGTGACTGGCACAGTGACTGTGATGCTGCCGCCATCGCCTATCACGGCTGATGAGAGCACCGGACGACCATACTTGAAGGTGGTGTAGCTCAGACCAAAGCCGAAGGGGAACTCGGGGGCTACCTTCTTGGTGTCAAAATAACGATATCCCATATAGATGCCCTCCTTGTAATATACCTGTTTGTTTACACCGGGATAACCCTCAGCTCCATACTGGAAACAGGGAAAATCGCTCTGCTGCTTGGCAAAGGTGACTGGCAGTTTGCCACTTGGATTCACGGCTCCACTCAGTACATTGGCAAGCGATTTGCCTCCCTGGGAACCCATATACCAGCAGTGCAGCAGTCCCTTGACCTGTGAGAGCCACGGCATGGCATAAGGATTGCCGCCGAAGGTGACTACCACGAGATTCTTCTGTATCTTGGCTAAATCGGATATCAGCGCATCCTGTCCCCATGAGAGGTGATAATCAGCACGGTCGCCATCCTCACAGTCCTGACGGGTATTCTTATTCAGTCCGCCGATATAGATGATGAGGTCGGCCTTGCGTGCCTTGCTGAGTGCTTCATCTCGCAGACTCTGCTGGCGGGCAGGGTCAAGTGGCTGGATGGAATCATACAGAGCCTTACCACTGTAATAACCCTGTGCATAGTCTATCTTATCGCCATACAATGCCTGCAGTGCCTGCAGCGGATTGATGTCCTTCTTGGTCTTGAGTTCGGATGAGCCGCCGCCCTCACAGAGATTGCGGGTGGCATTCTCGCCCACTACCAGGATATGCTTGTACTTCTGTACCTGCAGCGGTAAGATGCCCTGATTCTTGAGCAGCACGATGCCCTCATTGGCTATCTGCTCACAAGCAGCATAATGTGCATCTGAGCATTGACTGCCTATGGCCTTGTTTCTGTTCATCGATGTGCGGAATATCAGACGGAGCACGCGGGCAGCCTTGTCATTGAGCACTGACTCGGATATCTTGCCCTCACGGATGAGCTTCTCAAACGGGTCGGCAAGATAGAAAGTGTTGTAACCCTGACTCTTATCGGAAGTCTTGCCATTGGTAAATGAACCCATCTCTATATCCATACCACCGGTAGCGGCCTGCCATGTATCGGTCACGCCGCCCCAGTCACTGATGACGGCACCGTCGAATCCCCACTGGCGCTTGAGAATGCCATTGAGCAGAGAGTCATTCTGACAGCAGTGTACGCCCATCCAGAAAGGATAGGAACCCATAATACTCCATACGCCACCCTGCTGGACGGCCTTCTGGAAGGCGGGCAGATATATCTCATGGATAGCTCGGTCGCTCACATTCACATTCACCGTGAAGCGGTCTATCTCCTGATTGTTGAGGAAGAAGTGCTTGAGGCAGCAGGCCACGCCATTCTTCTGAGCTGCCTGTATATAGGGTACTACCATCTCACCGGCAAGATAGGGGTCCTCACCCATGTATTCGAAGTTGCGGCCGTTGAGCGGCATGCGGGCCATGGACACACCTGGACCCAGCATCACATTCTTGCCGCGGAAGGCAAACTCCTCGCTCACGGCATTGCCATAGATGCGCGACAGGTCGCGGTTCCAACTGGCTGCAAGATTGGTGAGCGACGGGAATGCCACGATACTGTCATTCGTCCAGTTGGCGGTATTCCAGCTGTTCCAGTCCACCTCGGCTCGTACACCATGAGGGCCATCGCTCATATTCAACTGGGGGATGCCCAGTCGGGGGCAACCTGGTACGGTAAACTTACTCTGACCATGGAGCATCTGCACCTTCTCATGAAGGGTCATCCGCTTCAGGGCATCCTGCACACGCTGTTCGAGGGGCGCATTCTCATTGAGGTACACCGGACGGGTATTCGTCTGGGCTGCAGCACCTGTCCCTGCCGTCATTCCTGTGAGGGCGGTGAATACAAGTGCAAAGGTTGTCTTTAGAATTTGCATAAATCTTTTAATTATTAATAGGTTGTCTTTTTATTATATGTTTTTATTCTTTATCTGACACGGGGATGGTGAGCATGCCATCTTCCAATCCGATGGAACGGGCGGTGAGTCTGACGGACGATGTACTGCCCTTCCTGCTCTGCAGCACCACCAGGCATTTGCCGAAGAAGGCTTTATGCTGAGAGGCTTTGAATCGCTCCATCGAGGTCTGACAGCCATTGTCCACACCGGCAATATCGGCGCCATCAGCTGTGAAATATATCTCAGGTTCTGCCCACGGACACACATTGCCGTCGGCATCTACCACTTCCACCTGTACAAAGGCGAGGTTCCTGCCATCGGGTCTGAGTGAACTGCGGTCGGCGATGAGCCGGAGATGATGGGGTGTACCTGCCGTGCGGATAGTCTGCGAAGCCACTTCCCTACCCTGTTGACGGGCTACGACCTTCACTTCGCCGGGCTGATAAGTCACGCGCCACATCACATGGTACTGATGACTGTCCGCCTTGCGGCGCACGCCCTGACTCTGACCATTCACAAAGAGTTCCACTTCGTCTGCCTGATTATAATAACACCACATGTCTATCTGCTGACCAGGCAGCCAGTTCCAGTGGGGAAAAAGATGAAGCACCCGTTGCTTGTCATTCCACTCACTCTGATACATATAGTAAACATCTTTGGGGAAGCCCGCCAAATCGATGATGCCGAAATAACTACTGCGGGCTGGGAATCCGTAAGGTGTGGGCTCGCCGATATAGTCGAAGCCTGTCCAGATAAACTGTCCGCCCACATAAGGCGTATGCTTCACCACATCCCATGTTTGCTCATGGGTACTGCCCCAGGATGCACACATGTTGTCATAAGCACTGCACATGAATGAGGGGTCCGTATAAGGTATCCACCACTCTTTGGGAGCAAGATAAATGGAATCACTGGGCATCATATAGTTGCCACGTGTCTGCAGGGCACTCACACTCTCTGTCATGATAAAGGGTTTGCCCGGGAAATTCTTAGGCACGTCTTTAATCCACTGATGGTGATAATTGAATCCTATCACATCCAGCGCACCGCTCTTGAAGAGGTGATTGGAGGGCGAGGGTTCATTACAACCTGCAGTAATCGGTCGACTCGTGTCATAGCGGCGCACGATGTCGGCCAGCCGGCGGGTGAGTATGGAATTGATGCTCATCTCGCCATCCTTGGCAAGTGTGGAGGCATCATGTCCGGCATTGAGTATGAGGTTGGCCTGTGCTGCGGTAAGGGTATCAGCATCAGCGGATGACCACTGCTCCAGCACCTCATTGCCGATGGACCAGAGAATGATGCTGGGATGATTGCGGTCGCGGAGCACCATATCGGTGAGGTCACGCTCTGCCCACTCGTCAAAGAAGCGGGCGTAATCATTCTTGGTCTTCCTGCGCCGCCACATATCAAAGCTCTCGTCCATCACCATGAGTCCCATGGTATCGCACATGTTGAGCAGTTCGGGAGCTGGCGGATTATGCGAACAGCGGATGGCATTAGCGCCCATCTGCCTGAGGGTATTCAGTTGTCGCCACAGGGCATCCTCATGGAGGGCAGCACCCAGGCATCCCATGTCATGATGCTGGCACACGCCATTGATCTTGATATTCTTGCCATTGAGCCAAAAGCCTGTGGCTGCATCAAAGCGAATGGAACGTACACCGGAAGTGACGCTGTAACTATCAATGAGTCTGCGCCCCTGATGCACATCTGCCCGCACGGTATAGACATAAGGTGAGGATGGCGACCAGAGATGCGGATGAGGTACGGTAATCTGAGCAGAATAGGTGGAGCCGGACTTGCCGGCTACCACCTTACCTACCTCAATGTTATTCCGATCGATAACGGAATAAGAAACACTTACGTCATCCTGACCAACCGTCAATGAACTATTAATAACAAAGTATGCTTCTTGCTGATTGTCGCTCAGACTGGGAACTACGGAGAGTCCCCAATGGGCGATATGGGTATTCATCACCTTGGAAAGCCACACATGGCGATAGATGCCACAGCCGGAATACCAGCGGGAATTGGGCTGGTCGCTGTTGTTTACTCTCACGGCAATGACGTTGTCGCCCCCGCGCAGTAGATAGGGGGTCATTTCATACTCAAAAGAACTGTATCCGTAAGGACGCTTGCCCAGCAGATGACCGTTGAGATACACTTCAGAATTCATATATACGCCATCAAATTGGATGTAATACTGCTGATACTTATCCTTCTTATCGATAGTGAAATGTTTACGATACCAAGCTGTTCCACCAGGGAGAGCTCCGCCGCTGGCTCCTGAGAGAGCATCGGCACTGAAGTCGCCTTCTATCGCCCAGTCATGGGGCAGATTAAGCTGACGCCAGAAAGCGTCATGATAGTCGGCCTTGGCCATCTGCGCAGAATCGCTCAGGGCAAACAGCCATCCTTCATCAAAGTTTAACCTCTGACGGGCCGACATCATCATTGTGACGCTTAGAAAGAGAAATAATACTACCTTTCTCATAACTAGCACTAGATACTAACTTACTAAAATTATAAAAAAAATGAAAGAACAGTTTATGATTTTTATTGCCTTTTAAACTGCACACATCCCTTATCAGATATATATCTTTCAGGAATGTGTGCATTGACTCGGCCTATATTAACTTTACTATGATTTTCTTTCCACTGTACTTCACCATCTTGCCCTGAGGCTGGTTGAGGTCGAGTGTACGTGACTGCGAAGGAGTGATGAGCACCACATTGAAGCGGCGGTCCTGGAGCATACCACTGAACTGCCCCTTACGGTCGCCGATGGTCACGCTGTGCTGCTTGTCATTATAAGTGATGTCGATAGTGGCATACTTTCCCTTTTCGTAATTGTAATTGGTTCCCTCGTCTTCATAGAGCTGGAACTTGCCGTCAGCTCCTGCATATACATAGAGGTTGATGAGTTCGGCAGGTTTCTGGTCGCTCCACTCCATCGTCGGACCAAACGGGATGATGGCACCTTCACGCACGAATACCGGCATGCGCTCATAAGGAGCATCCACACTCACGGTCTGTCCTCCCTGAATATGTTTACCTGTGTACAGATCATACCATCCGCACTGTTTGGGGAAATACACATCACGCTGACGTGCCTTGTAATAACCTACGGGACATGCCATCAGAGCTGGACCGAACATCCACTGATTGCCTATATTGAGCACCTTGGAATCAGCAGCGAAGTCCATTGCAAGACCGCGGAGCATGGTATAATCATGGAAATGTACCCATCCTGTCATGGAATAGAGGTATGGCATGAGCTGATAACGCAGACGGTCATAATATAAGATGGACTGATAGGCTGGATGATTATCCGGTGCGATGTTCCATACTTCACGCAACGGCCACTGACCATGGGTGCGATAAAGCGGGATGAAGCATCCAAACTGATTCCAGCGGGTCTGAAGTTCACGCCATTCCTTGAGGTCTTCATTCTCCTGACCTGTTCTGTCGAACAACTGCTGGGCAGCCACATAGCGCTTCTCCACACAGAATCCGCCCTGGTCCATGCCCCAGAAGGGAACACCAGCCATAGAGAAATTCAGTCCGGCAGTCATCTGCGCACGCATGTCTTCCCAACGTGTACCGATATCACCGCTCCATGTGGCGGTGGAATAACGCTGCAGTCCGGCAAATCCGCTGCGAGTGAGCAGAAATACACGTTTATCGGGGTCTACCGTACGCTGTCCATTGTAGATAGCATCGGCATTCACGATGGAATAAGCATTGAAATATTCATCACTGGTACCCAGTGCGGTAGGTCCGCAAAGATCTTTACGGTAATCTATCGGGGTACAGTCGCGTACATTGGGTTCTGAAGCATCCATCCACCAGGCATCTATTCCCTCATGATACTTGGTATAGAGATTGTCATTCATCTGTCGCCAGAACATTTTGCGGGCATCTGCGGCGTATGCATCATAGAAGGAGCCTACATATCCTATCCAGTCATGGATGGAATCTTTCACTGCCTGCTGATACATCCAGCCATGTGCATCGAGTTCCTTATAATTATCGGTGTTGCAATAGAGTTTGGGCCATACACTGATCATGAAGCGTCCGTGCATCTGATGTACACTGTCCAACATAGCCTGCGGGTCGGGATAGCGGGTCTCGTCAAACTGATGACTGCCCCACTGGTCATCTTTCCAGTAGTTCCAGTCCTGTACGATATTATCAATAGGAATATGGCGCTTGCGGAATTCGCCCAGTGTCTGTTCGATATCACTGCTGGTCTTATAACGCTCGCGACTCTGCCAGAATCCCAGTGCCCATTTAGGCATCACCTGAGCCTGACCGGTAAGTTGACGATAACCGCTGATGACCTCATCCATATTCTTGCCACCTATGAAATAATAATCCATATCAGGCGTCATCTCACTCCAGATGGAGAGCTTATTCTGCTGTTCATCTGTCTGAGGCACAGCAGCACGCAGTCCACAGTAACTCACACTGCCGTCGGGCTGCCACTCTATGCGCAAAGGCACTCTTTCACCCTTCTTCATGGGCACTACAAACTTATAGGCATTGGGGTTCCAGGCTGTACGCCAGCGCTCGGGCACTACCAGTTTGCCATTGAGATACATCTTCACATATCCTGCATAATAGAGGATGAAGTGATAATTGCTGCTGGTGGGAGCTTCGATGGAACCTTCGTATACTACATGCGAACCTTCCAACTGCATCTTAGGCAGATTGACTACCGTGCGTGAATTCTCAAAATAAAGGGAATCTTCATCGCGCACACTGGTCGTTCCGCTTTTGTCTGTATATGTTCCGGTAAGAGAACCCTGCTTGCCATCTTTATTATATAAGGTGAAAGCACGCTGCAGTTGCTGATAGTCATTAGGATTACCCCAGCGTCCGTATGAATAGGAATCCCACAACAGACCGTAATTCTTGGTACTTACCACAAAAGGAATAGACACCTTGGTATTATACTGGAAGAGTTCCTCATTCTTACCTTTATAGTTCATCTCTTCTGCCTGATGCTGACCTAATCCATAAAAAGCCTCATCGGCAGGACTGTCAAACTGGGTATGCCAACTGTAACCTGTACGCTGTGGAAGTGGCACGGCAGTCTGTGAAGATACATATTTAGTAAAGCTCTTGCCACCTTGCGCACTCTCCTGCAACAGCGTATTACCCGTCTTCACATCATAGAATGCCAGGCGACCTGTTTTCTTGTCGACTGTCACTTTCAGTGCGGAAGTAGTAAGTATCACCTGACTGGCTGTCTCTGACTTCTGGTAAGCCACCTGTGCAGCAGACTGCTTGACAATGATGAGACTTTGACGGTCTTTGAGCTGAGCATCAGGGGAAGCCTGTACTCGGATAATTTCCGGAGAAATCACTGTAAGACGAACGATGCGTGCAGCCGACTGCTGTATCTGTTGATTCAACTGAATGGTTACACTTCTGCTATTGTCGCCCAGAGGGGCTGCCCATGCAATGACAGAACTTGCAACCAACAGGGTTGTGACTAGAATGCTTTTACGTTTCATATTTTCGGATTTAGCTATTTATTGGGTATCAAAATTGATGTTGCAAAGATACACAATAAATAGCCAACCGACTTTACACTATGTTATGAATTGCTTACTGATTTGTTACAAATGGGTGATAATTGGTTAAAAAATGGGGTATCATTTGTTTTCATCATGCTCTATTTTGTACTGAGAAGGCATTACTCCATACATTTCCTTGAAATATTTAGAGAAGTATCGCGGGTAATTAAAACCTACCTGATAGGAAATTTCACTGATGGTGAGCTGGCTCCTGCGCAACAGTTGTTCAGCATGGCGCAGACGTATCTGACGTATAAACTCCGACGGGGTTACTCCGGTGATGGCGAGCATGCGCTTATATAGATGAACACGCGACATGCCCAATTTCTCACTCATCGTCTCTACTGATATTTCAGTGTTGGATAGGTTTTCCTCCACATATCTGGTAGCCTCCTTCACAAATTTCTCATCCAGTGACTCTATCTTCTCTTCCGTAATCTGCGGGACTATCTTCTGTGATTTGTTGTCACGAGCACCCAGTTCGCTGATATTCACCAAAAGATTTTCTATTCCTGAGTAGACCTGTTGCTCCGCTTCATACCGTTCTTCACTGGTCTCCTTACTCATAATGGAATTGATGGAGCCAAAAGCATCCTCAAAAGGTTTGGCCAAATCTTCACCCAGTCCCTCGTAGATGTCACGCTTCATCGTTTCTATCTCACGTTTTTTCTCTTCTTCACGCTTAATTTTCTCCATCTGCTGCAAAGCACTGCGATGCTCCAGATAGCGCTTACGAGCATAATACCCTCCTATGCCCATAAGAATCAAATAAAGGAGAATTGCCCACCAGGAGAACCAGAACGGAGGAGCTATGGTAATCTGCAACTGCCGTTCCTCCTTGCCAAGCGAACCGTCATCATTCAGCATGCGCACTTGCAATACGTAATGACCGGAAGGGAGATTATTGAATGATATCTGCGGATCATCACTGTCAAGATGTATCCACTTGTCATTAAGTCCCTGTAGACGATAGGCAAAGCGGGCATGATTATGAATAGTGCACTGACTCGTGGCAAGCAGCACAGTAAACTGCTTCTCCGAATAAGCTAACTCCAGATGTCCATTTTCATTGAGCGATTCCTGATAGACCACATGTCCATCATACTCATCGCCTGCACTGAGAGACTTGCCATAAACCAGCAACCCACTGAAGATAGGCAACTGATTACATACGCTTCTGCCCACCAAACGGGGATTGATGATGGAGATACCCTGCTGACTACCCACCAGAATAAGTCCATCGTGCGTCTTGCAGACTGCCCGCTGATTATAGGGACCTGCCATCAGTCCGTCTCGAGTATTATAGGTTCGCACACTATAATGATAATCACCGCCATCTATCTTTTCCGGACTTACACAAGCTATACCATAATCAGATATTACCCATACGCGATGACTGTCATCCTCAATCAATGCACTGATATTCAAGCTTTTCAGTCCGCTGTCTGTATTAATGGCATCTGTCTTCCTTGTGCGGGAATTATAGATACACACACCTGATGGTGACCCCTGCCAGATGAGTCCGCGACTATCCATAATAACATGGGAAGAGGATGGTGATGGCGTATAAGTCAAATCACCTTGTGGCATGGTTATATTGGTAATCCGATAAGTAACGGGATTGATAATCTGCGCATATAATGAAGTACCTGCCAGGATTCTGCCATCGGGCATGCGGAATATGGAGGCGAGATAATCGGAGGCTGCCTTGGAATTGTGCATATTGAAACAGCGGAACTTACCAGTCTTGGCATCCATGCGTACAAAACCATTACCCAACGTACCCAGCCAGATATTGCCTTGCTTATCCTGAGTGATAGACCATATATTATTTACTTTCAACTCGGGATTAGTAGCTGCGGAATAGGTCTGGAATTTGCCACCCTTGTAATGAATCAACCCACCATTGAAAGTGCCAAACCACAGACTTCCGTCGTTTGCACGGAAACTGCTTACAATTATATTAGAGAGAAAACCGCTGTTCTGCTTATTATACAGTGTCTGCGCACCTGTCTTCGGTTGATAACGGATTATACCTTTATCGTTCGTGCCCAACCAATAATTGCCTTCATTATCTTCACAGATAGCATCAATATCACCAATATTGCAGGTCTTGAAGAGCTGACTGTTTTCTATGTACTCATTCACACTGTTCTTATAGGTGGCAATCCATACATGCCCGCCTTTATCCACATAAATGGAACGGGCTGAAATATCGGAGAGGCTAGTCTCATCATCTGGATTATTGGTAAAAAAGCGGAATGTGCGTGATGCCAAATCTATCACCATCATCCCTAGATGGTCTGTTGCCACCCAAAGCCGCTTGTGATGATCCACCTTCACATCCCATACTTTTATCTGATTGGGCACACCTGCAAAACCTCGTGAACGCAGAAAATCAGAAAGTGAATTGTACCACTTATGGGTAGATTTACAGTAAATAAAGCACTCATCTCCTCGTGCCATCACCCAGAGATTTCCCCAGATATCCAGATATCCGCGATAATCGGCCTGCGCATGATGTGTATATTGCGGAATATAATGGCTCATCCAAATTACTTTACCTTCGTCAATACTCATACAATAGACATCGCCCTTATTGGTAATGGCGAGCATATTCATACCATATTGGCAGAAATTGGAAATAGTAATATTACGGGGCAGTTGACCTTTTCCGTAAGCGAAGCGGATAAGATTCTTGGAAAAGGGATTGTAATAATAGCAGCCTTTGTTGTACGTCTTCACCCAAAAATTATGGCGACTGTCTATACATAGTTTCTCCAGACCTCCGGTAATACCTGCCAAATGATGCAATAATTCTTTTGGATGATTATCAAATCGCTCCGTGCGTGGGTCATAGACGGAATAATACGAACTTTGCTCTATCCAGAGTTTACCATCATATGCTTCATAGATTTTATCTACATAATCTTTGCCCAATGACTGGGGGTCACGACTGTTGGAGAAATAATTTCTGAACCGGAATCCGTCATACCGATATAATCCGTAAGAAGTGCCCAGCCACAAAAATCCCTGTTGGTCCTTGTAGATACAATTCACCTGCGAGGTAGTGAGTCCGTTGCGTGAATCCAGACGGCGGAACTTCATATCTGGTATATTACCTGCCATCAATAGGATGGAGATAGATATAAAGGTTATTAGTAAAGCCAGTTTACGTTTCATATCGGTAAAAAAAATTGTTTCTTATTCTCGTTGCAAATATAGCAATAAAAAATAAGAAACAACCTTTTTTGCCTGATTAATTTTATCAATACGGCCAAGTACCTGCAGAAGTACCTTCTGTTATACCCTGCATAGCCGGGGTTCCAAACACACTGAGTGCAGAACGATTGATGATGGTCATCGTACCATCTGTACCTCCACGACTAGTATTGTTGATATCCCAAACCATGGTAATTATGCCATTATTAACTGCCTGGGCATTCACACATTTGTACCACGCCTTGACGGAATTATCATGTTCTGTCTGATTGGCTGTAAGTTCACGCCACTGTGCGCCATACTCTCCAAGCAGGATAGGATAGCCTTTATCCACAAACTTAGTTTTCAATTTGGCAAAGAGCGTGGTGATATCAGCTGCGGTCATATAGGAAGCATTTCGCGAACTTCCACTAACCGTATAATCTCCCCAGAACCAGGCACCGCTAGTACCTGTTGCACCACAGAAATCCCATGGACTATAGAAATGGCCTTCCATCATCATATAACCGGATTTAGTATCACTCGGCATCGTATAATAATCCTCTACTGCTGAAGTCAAGTCTGCACCCGGCGCCTGAACCACCAGTGTTCGAGTGGCATTGTTACCGCCTGTTGCGCGTACAGCATCTACGAAAGCCTGATTGTAACGAAGAAGAATAGGTGTCATTTCTTTGTGGCGACTATTGAATAGTGTATAGTTCTGAAATGGTTCGTTCATTCCGGCAAAGAGTAGTTGGTCGCCATAGTTCTTGAAGTGATTGGCTATCTGAGTCCATACTGTCTTTAACTTAGCTATCTTAGCTGTAATGGTTGCCTCATCCACAGCAGTATATTTGTCGGTAGTACTGCTGAATCCAGAAACTTCTAACCATCCGCCGTCATAATGGTCATTGAGCACTACATAGAGCCCATCAGCTATACAGTAATCGATAATCTCTTCCACACGGGCAATCCATGCTTGATCGATGGTTGTGGTGGATGCATCGGTAATATGTCCGTTCACCCAGTTGCAAGGGATACGTACAGACTTGAATCCTTGTGCCTTCACATAATCGATAATAGCTTTGGTCGTCTTGGTACCTTGCCATGACGTCTCAGTATTCACACCCAGATTACCATCCAGTGAAGTGGAATTGGCGCCTTCCAAAGTATTACCCAGGTTCCATCCCGGGTACATCAGTTTGGCCAGTTCCTTGGCATTGTGTGTAATATTCCCGGAATAATCCACACCAGTCTGATTGATAGTCAGACTCTCTGTTATATCATTCATGGTGAAACTCACGGTGGCAGTACGGGATACAGATGTATTCGCATCCACTGTGAGCACTACGGTATGGTCTATCATCGGAGCACGGGTAGATGTGACAGTCACCCAACTGGCACTTGGAGTGACGGATATCTTACCGTTATAAGCTGTACTGCCAGCGAAATCGCCATTGGAGCTGAGGGTCACCGTAACAGTAGAACCTGCAGCCGCTACATTAACCGTCTTGTCGGAAGAAATCAGCAGACCGTCTTTGGCAGTCTGTTTTACTGTCACTGTCTGGGTAGAACTTCCTGCCACCACAGTGATAGTAGCCTCACGGTCAGCCGTCTCGGTATTCGGAGCCACAGTCACATTATACATCTGCCCTAGAGAAGATGTGGTGCCTTTTGTGATGGTACACCAAGTAGCACTGGACGTCACGGTAGCATCAGTAGAAGGTTTCACGACTATCGTACCTGTACCACCAGTCTTGGAAACCAGCGTAAGTCCATTGGAAGTAACTGTATACGAAGAGGTATCACTACTGTCATCACTGCTACCTGAACATGCCGTAAAACCGATGGTCATCATAGCCACCAATAGCCATGACAGGAGGTGAAAGAGATTTCTATTATTCATACTTTATATTTATTGTTTTTACATTCCTATTTATTGATAATCTGCCCTGCGGTAAGTCTGGATATATCTGCATCCTCGCGCTTTCCGCCATCAAACCGCAATGAAGCAACCTTGCCGGAAATTGAAACACCCGGACTGTTCTGGAATGAAGCAATGAAGTCACGGCAATAGGCAGAGAAATGAGCCGGACCACAATCAGCCAGCATCAGACGGATACTCATGGCATGCAGAGGGGAAGCAAATCGGATTTTCTCCACATTCTGCAAATCCACGAGCATATTATGCGAATCCACATCTGCGCCGTCCACTATCAGTACATTGCATCCACGAATCTGCAGGCAATTCAGTACAGGCAGCGAGACATGCACGCTGGTACGACGATAATGCGTATCACGATTATCGTATTTTACATACAGATTAGTGTTGCGCACCACGCTCTGATGACTCTTCACGTATGAGTGAGGACCAGTCACGTCAATGGCATACTCGGGCGATATCTTCACATGTATGGTATCGGCATCATAGATAAATACGGAATGAAACTCCGGAATAGGTCTGGCTTCCTCCGTATGAACTGTATCACGGGGAGAAGGTTTCATCACTTTGATATCATAGGAATCACCAGGAGTTGGTTTCCTATGACAAGATGAGGTAGCGGTACCTAAGAGTACCGCTACCATCAAAAGATATATATAACTTAATGATTTATTCATTGAAGTCGTTAGATTAATGCTTTAATTATTCTGATACGGGTATCCAGTGGAAGAGTAGCAGTTCATCCTTGCTGTCTTTGGTACCTAATGCCAAAGCATTGGTTACACGACCCAACCAGAAGCCATTCGTACTGACTGTAGTAAGGTTGGAACCACCATGGTTAGCAAATATCCACTCATTGGCAGCACATGCCTTGGTACTCCAATAAGCACCGTAAGCTGCATTGTCATTACCCATCCAAGCACCGGTGGCACCTGTCAGGTCAACCAATGGATAGGCGAATGTCACTGTATTATTGTCTGTATCAATCGTCACTGCGCCTGATTCTGATACGGCAGTTCCGTCAGCCTTGGTATATTTCAACGTAGCCTGCATATTCTTACCTTTGCCTGTGAAGCTGAGACGAGAAGTAGTAATCACGGCTTTGGTTGTGGCATCGTAACACCAAGCATCAGGATAAGTACCATCCTTCTCAAATGATGCACTGCTAGTCCAGCCTGTTGTCGTATCAAATCCAGTCGTCCAGTCACAGAACCAGGAAGGATCCATTGTAAAGGTCTTGCCACTCAGTGCACTGTTCCATGCAGCGTAAGGATCTGCTGCAGCAGCTCCGGTAGATGCGTCCAGACGATAAGCAGTGTACTCACCTTCCTTATTCCATTTACCTACCCACATACCGCTGACAGCACCCACGGCATTGTACAACAGCTTTATCACACGGAGCTTGGTATTTCCTTCACCCGCGAATCCGATGGACCAGCCGCCACCCGTGGTGATATCAAAGCTTGGTACCTGTACATCTGTGAATGTAATCCATCCGTCATCGCCTATACTGTAAGTACCGCTTGTTTCTTTACCTTCAATGTCTGTAAATGTAACTGACTTATCAGCTGAATTCAGTGTCATGCTGAAGTTACTCAGTCTGTCGGCACTCCATGTTCCCTGTCCCCAGTTAGGATAATCTGCAGGTGAATTCCATGAATTCTCGAATGTACCGTCTGATTTCACCCAATTATAAGGAGACTCCGTATTGAGAGTCCACTTCACGGTGGTTATCACACTCTGCTGCATACTGTTCTGCCAGTTGTCCGGCAACGTGATGGTAGGTTCTTCCTTCACATAATTATTCTTGAAGTCTTCTGATACGAAGTTGAGTACCATCCACCATGTTCCTTCTGTACTGGTATCACGCCAAATAGCTACCTGCAGGAAATTGTCTGTCAGTTTGAGCACTTTCAACTTAATAGACCAGTTGGAAGACTTGCTGTCCCAACTCTGTGTGTGCAGGATAGAGCAGTCATTAAATGTCAACGTATGATTATCAGCATCAAGCATATAAGTACCTGTCGTATTTTCCGTAGCGCCACTGGTCTCATTCACAATGCTTACCTTTGCACCGTCCTTTTCACTCAGTGAGAAGGTCATACTGCTGTTGAAGATGCCAGCATCACCTGTGACGCCCTTACCTGGATCCCAGTTGGCGGCCCAGTTATTGTATTCCACTGTTGTGGAAGGATCTGCGTATGTCAGTTCACCTGCTGCCATCTTATAGCCATCGGCATCCACATAAGCATAATCATTAGGAATCCATTTCTTGGATTTGCCTACACCACCGGAGAGACAGGTCCAAAGTTTATCTGAAACGAAACCCAGATAAGTAGTAGAAACCGTAAACTTAGTAGAATCGCTGAATACGATACCACCACGTGTCTCCACACCGAAACGGACATAATAATCACCAGGGAATGGTATCTTCAGGTCTACGTCAGAACTCTGACTACGTCCCTGAGGTGTTTCCCAAATAACTGTATAGCCACTCAGCAAACTCTTGAGATGGATAATATTAGGATTATCCGTATCGGGGGTAATTGTAAAAGCCAGTCCTTGTGCCAGGTCAGCCGACGTAAGGTTCTTGCTGCCCAGCGAGTTGTCTTCTGGTGAACAAGCCGCAAACAGCATCATGACGAACGCTGTGAAAGCTAATATATATTTATTGATTTTCATAACTTATATTCTTTAATAGTTATTAGTATGGAATACCTTATTTCCAACCTGCGTTCTGGGTGTAAACACCACCGGAAAGACTGATCTGGGTGTTAGGTATCTGGAAGAATCCACGCTTTACGCGGATGTTATTATCAGTGTACTGATCACTAATAGTTCCGGTCTTCATGTTATTATACACACTGACGGCTGAACCTGTAGCAGTACCATTAGAAGAAGCCTGATAGAGCTGTGCATTAACGAAAGCATCAAGTCCTTGTCTGCGGAGGTCCCAGTAGCGGATACCTTCACCCATGAACTCCAGTCTGCGCTCATCCCAAATCTGCTGTGTGGTAGGAGCTGACTTCAAATCATTCACACCGGCACCATAAGCGCGATCGCGTACCTGATTCACATAAGCCATTGCGTTGGGACTACCCAGTTCTGCTGCCATCAGTAGTACATCAGAATATCTCATCAAAATCCAGTCCTGATCCTGGCTGGTCTGCATATTAGCACCTGTCACAGTAGAATTGGCGGCTGCGATGGATGTTCCGTCTGTATAAATCAGAGGACAGTATTTCATATTCACATAACCTGTATAGTCCATACAGTCAGTCTTAATCTGTTCTGCATAAGCACCAATCTTCTGACAGCTGATAAATGTAGCTGCGCCACGGGTATCTTTGTCTGAATACAAACTGGCTGCATAAGGAGTGACAGGACATGCGCCCCAGCCATTTCCATAAGGAGCATAAGCGGTTACATTACGCATACCCAAGTTTACTACGAAGCGGTTACCATTGTGATTGGTATTATTCCAATTCTGGTCATTGTTGAATTTCACTACCCACATAATCTCAGAACTTGCCTCTTTGTAGGTATTAATCCAACCCTGTGCAGAAGTAGAAGCAGTGGTACAAGCTGCAGGCCACAGATTCTTGAAGTTACTCTCCAATGAATACTGATTGCTGGCAATTACCTTCTCGCAATACTGCAATGCCTGTGCTTTGGTCAGTCCACCAGGCATATCCTTACCTGCATTGTTATTGTATACTCCATCATAGAACAGATATACACGAGCCAACATGGCTGCGGCTGCATAACGGGTGATGCGGCCCAATGAAGTGGTATTGTCTGTGTAAGCTCCTGCTGGTATCGTATCGGCAGCAAACTTCAAGTCGGATACAATCTGCTTGTAGATTTCATCCGGCTCAGACTGAGCTACAACATCTGTTGTAGATGTGGTGAGCAACGGAACGCGCTCAAACATACGTACCAGATCAAAATACTCCAAGCCGCGGATAGCTCTAGCCTGGCCAGCTATCAGATTCTTGATGGAATCAGAACCGAACGTGATATTGTCCACAGAAGAAAGAAGTTGATTGCATCGGTTGATGCCTTTATAGTAATCTTTCCAGATGCCATTGAAGAGATCCACAGCATCACCATTGATTGTTGCATCAAAACGGTCCATCAGTCGGTCACTCTTATCATCAGGACCTCCGCCACCGAGACAGTCATCACTCATGGTTTCTACAGCCTGGAAAACTGTCGGCCAACTGCCGTTGGATACCGTGCACTGATATCCGTCATAACATCCTACAAGGGCATATTCTGCCTGCGTCTGGTTCTTGTAGAATGAAGTGGAATTCAGGTCAGTCTTGGAAGATGTATCCAGAAAACTGTCTGTACATCCCGTCATCAGAAGACCTACAACTCCTAATGTCGCTATATTTAATTTCATCTTGTTCATAACTGTGTTATTTTTAAAGATTAGAATTTAAGATTAACACCTACTAAGAAGGTACGTGCATGAGGATAAGTACCTGTGTCGATGCCTGACATCCATGAGTCCTGACCGAATCCAACTTCTGGATCCATGCCATTATACTTAGTGAAGGTGTATAAGTTTTGTACCTGGAAGTAGAGACGGGCCTGTGAGAGCCAGTTCTGCTTGAGTAACTTAGAGAAGTCATAACCTACTGTGACATTTGCAATACGCAGATAATCACCATTCTGCAGATAGAGGTCTGAGAACTTAGTCCAGTTGCGGTCGTCATTGGTCAGACGTGGGATGGAGTTGCTGGTTCCTTCACCAGTCCAACGCCCCAGGAAGTAGGTAGTATAGTTGCTCTGATTGGAATTACCCCAGTTGCGATAGCCACCATTGCAGATTTTGAATCCTGCTGCGCCACTCCATGTGGTGGAGAAGTCGAAGTTCTTATAAGAGAAACCGAGATTGAAACCGAAGTTGTACTTAGGAATACCATTACCCAGATCCACCTTATCTTTATCATCGAGTACACCGTCATGGTTGAGGTCCACAAATTTCACATCACCAGGAGCCACATTGCTCACGGTTCCGTTGCCGGCAGCCACCCAGTCATCAATTTCCTGCTGATTCTGGAAGATACCTGCAGTCTCGAATCCCCAGAAGTAACCCATGGCATGACCATTGGAACAACGATAGAATTCTGACTGGTTATTAAACATGATATTGGTAGAACCGTGAAGAATACCACCTTCTGTAGGGATATCTGTCACCTTATTCTTATTATAGGCCACATTGGCACCAACGTTATAACTAAAGTCCTTACCGATATTATCATTCCAAGTAGCACCTAGTTCAAAACCATTGTTCTTCACATTACCGCCATTGATATAAGGAGCATCAGCACCGGCAGTAGCGATTACAGGTGCCTGCACAATCCAGTCCTTGGTAGTCTTCCAATAGAGGTCGAAGTTCACACCCAGTCTGCTGCTCAGGAAGCGCATATCCAGACCTAAGTCTGTCTGCTCTGAGGTTTCCCACTTAAGTTCATCATTGCCCAGACGATAACCATAAGCACCGTTAGTATTTACGGAAGTGCCCTTGCCTGTACCGAAGTTGTAAGTACCGTCACCGATACCATTATTGGCATCACCAGAAACTGTAACAGGAATAGAATAGAGATAGTTGCTGATATTGTTGTTACCTACCTGGCCCCAGCTGGCACGAATCTTCAGGAAGTCGAGCCATGACTTGGTACTCTCCATAAACTTCTCACCTGTGATAACCCAACCTGCAGATACAGATGGGAACCAACCCCAGCGATGACCTTTGGCAAAACGAGAACTGCCATCTGCACGGAGTGTAGCATTAATCATATACTTATCCTGATAATCCCAGCCGAGACGACCGAAATAAGATATACGACGATAAGCATCAGCAGGATAGCCATATACAGTACCGCCACTCTTGTCCACTGCATTGTTCAGATAAGCGGTTGACCAGCTGTAATACAGGTCAAGCAAGGTATTGTCACCTGATACGGTCATACCGTCATTGCGCTCCACTTCCATACCCAACATGGAATTGAAGGAGTGGTCCTTGATTTTCCAATTGTAAGCTGCTGTATTGGTCCAGGTGAGTGTCCAACCTCTATAATTAGTCTGAGATACGGTTGCGCCAGAAGTCTGCTTGTCGTTGGTAGTTGATACATAGTCAGGACTATAAGAACGATAACTGCTGTTATTGTGGTTAAAACCTAACTGTGTACGAATCTTCAAATCCTTGATTGGCTGAAGTTCTGCATATACATTGGCAACCCAGTTCTGTCCGTCGGTCTTATTCTGACTGCGATACAGTGAAGCCACAGGGTTACCGTCATACTGATACCAGTCTGTAGCGGTACTATAACTGTAACCATTATTCTGGTCAGTACGATTGTCGGGCTGCTCCGTGTAATACATAGCCTGCAGTGGTGATGTACTGTAAGCGGCACGCAACTTGTTGTTATACATGTTGCCTGTACCCAGACCTCTCTGCTCAGTATAAGCAAAAGAGACATTCTCACCGAATTTCAACAAATCGCCGTACATTTTCTGTTCAAAGTTACCACGGAAATTGTAGCGGTCATAGTTGGAAGCACTGGAACCTCCGATGACACCTTCCTGGTCATAATAGCCCAGAGAGATGGCATAAGTGGAATTAGCAGTACCTCCAGTCAGACCTACTGTATAGCTCTGCTGTTTGGCATTGTCCTTAAACATCTGTCCCATCCAGTCTGTATCATTCAGTGTGCTTGTCTTCACGCCATCCACATATTTATATATAGAGTTCATGCTGCTCCAGTTAGGCAAAGCCAAACCTGAGTTAGCATACTGCTCTTCCATCAGTGTCATATATTCAGATGCATTACACATCTTTATTTTGCGGGCAGCAGTCTGCCAACCCATATAACCATCAAACGTAACCTGAGCCTTGCCGTCCTTACCAGTGCGAGTGGTAACAAGTACCACACCATTGGCAGCCTGTGCACCATAGATAGCGGCAGAAGCAGCATCCTTGAGTACATCTATGCTCTGAATGTCAGAAGGATTTATATTCTTGATGTCACCAGGAATACCATCTATAATATATAAAGGTGAATTGTTTGTGTTGGAACCTTGACCACGGATGATCACCTTCATATCAGAACCAGGTTGACCTGATTCAGAGATGATATTCACACCAGGAGTCTGTCCCTGCATAGCCTGAAGTGCATTGTTGGTATTCAGTTTGGCGATGTCATCACCCTTCAACTGGGTAGTAGCACCTGTAACCAACTTTTTCTTCTGGACACCATATCCAATGACTACCACATCATCCAGCACTTTTCGGTTTTCCTCAAGTGTTATTTTCATCACTGTACCGGATACCTTCACGCTTTTAGTAAGGAATCCTACGTAAGAGACAACCAACGTCTGTCCGTCGTTGGCTGAAATTTTAAAGTTACCGTCGAAATCAGTAACCACACCGGTCTGTGTTCCCTGTACCTTTACGGTTGCGCCAATAAGTGGTTCTCCGTCTGTAGCAGAAATCACCTGACCAGAAATTGTCTTTGCACTGAGACCTCCCGCTAAACTATACATTGCCTGTATCGCCAATAGCGCTATGACTAGTGCAACTTTGCAGAGCAGATTGCTCTTACAGAACTTCTGAGTTGATTTTCTCATAGTTACGTTGTTTTAGTTGTTAATGATATTTAATACATTTAAAGGTATCGCAAAAGTAAACAATATAATTTAAAGCGAAGTGATAATATGTTTTCGATTGCACAAAAATTGTTTCTCGTATGTAAAATCGGTTAACAAACAGTGATGAAAATGTTACCAATTCCCTATTTTTAGGGTATTGATAGCATGTGCGCTATATCTATTCCATGCATAAAACAGCACTGGATGCAGCCATTTCTTCTTCCTTTCACCAGGAGTGAGTAAGAAAGAATCGATATATTCAATTTCTTAAAAAAGATTAACGAGCAAATAATTCTTTTCTTTTTATTCGTCCATACAAAATAAATCATGTACCTTTGCACCCGCAAACAAGAAAGGTGCCTTAGCTCAGTTGGTAGAGCATCGGACTGAAAATCCGTGTGTCCCCGGTTCGATTCCTGGAGGTACCACTCCTCCTTTCAAAGAGTCCAGTTTTCCATTTATGGGAGCTGGACTTTGTATTTATATCACTTTCTCACTTGATAATAGCAAGCAAAATGAAGAAGACTATCCCTGTAATTGGCATGGCATGCTCTGTATGCTCAGCTAATGTAGAACGTAAACTCAATTCACTGCCAGGCATTCTGTCTGCTGCCGTATCGCTGCCAGGACGCTCCGCACTCATAGAATATAATCCGGAAGAAATCACCCTGGAACAGATGAAAAAGGAAATCAATGACATCGGTTACGACCTCGTCATTGAGTCCGACCGTAACGTAGAGGAAATACAAAAGAAAGCATATCACATTCTTCGCGCCACCACCCTTCTGTCATGGATACTCTCCCTGTTGGTCATGTCCATATCCATGATGTGGATACCTATTCCTGACCGCACTACTGCTAACATACTGGCGATGGTGCTCAGTTTAGCAAATATTATCTATTGTGGCCGTGGCTTCTATGTGTCCACCTATAAACAGTTAAAACACGGTACTGCCAATATGGATACGCTTGTGACACTTAGCACGGCAATTGCATTTCTCTTCAGTACTTTCAATACCTTTTGGGGAGATACCGTATGGGGCACACGTGGCATCGAATGGCACACTTACTTTGATGCCAGCGTGATGATTATCACCTTTGTGCTCACCGGGCGACTGCTGGAGGAGAAAGCCAAAGACGGAACAGCCAGCAGCATCCGCCAGTTAATGGGCATGCAACCCAAGACGGCACGCATCGTCAACGGCGACCAACTGGAAGAGGTGCCTATCTCCACCATCAGCAGAGGAGACATATTAGAGGTACGCGCGGGCGAAAAAATTCCCGTGGATGGTGAGGTAACCTGGGCAAACAGTTTTATGACTGAGGATGCAGCATACATAGATGAAGCGATGATTACCGGCGAACCTACTCCCGCAGAGAAGAAAAAAGGCGACAAGGTACTGGCTGGTACCATTCCGGCACAGGGGAAACTGCGCATGCGTGCACTGCAGATAGGCGGTAATACCGAACTCGCCCACATTGTGAAGATGGTACAGGAAGCACAGGGTTCCAAAGCACCTGTACAGCGCATCGTGGATAAGGCGGCACTCATCTTTGTGCCCGTGGTCGTTGGCATCGCCCTCATCACCTTCCTGCTGTGGTGGACCATAGGCGGCAATGCTCAACTGCCCCAAGCCATTCTTTCCGCTGTAGCCGTGCTGGTCATCGCCTGTCCCTGTGCCATGGGACTGGCCACCCCCACCGCACTCATGGTGGGCATAGGCAAAGCAGCAGAGAAACAGATACTGATTAAAGATGCGGGGGCACTGGAATCGCTACGTAAGATAGATGCCCTCGTCATTGATAAGACAGGTACACTCACCCTGCCCAACCAGCAGATAGATTTTACTAAGGCAGATGCCTTACCGCTGCAAGAACGCGAACAACTAAAACCCAATGCCCGTGAAGCTATGGAACGTCTACAGAAGATGGGCATAGAAGTACACATGATGAGCGGCGATAAGGAAGAGGCGGCACACTACTGGGCCACCCAGGCGGGCATCTGTCACTATCAGAGTAAAGTGTTGCCACAGGATAAGGAAAATCTAGTAAGAGCCCTCCAGCAACAGGGTCATCATGTGGCGATGGTTGGCGACGGTATCAACGACACACAGGCTCTGGCATTGGCTGACGTAAGCATTGCCATCGGCAAGGGTACGGATATCGCCATTGATGTGGCTCAGGTCACGCTCATGGGCGATGACCTGCGTACACTGCCCGATGCTGTCAGTCTGAGTACGCATACCGTACACATGATATGGCAAAATCTCTTTTGGGCATTCATCTATAATTTGGCATGCATCCCCCTGGCTGCCGGGATACTCTATCTCTTCGGTATCCGCTTCCAGATTACACCGATGTGGGCGAGTGCCTTGATGGCATTCTCCAGCGTCAGTGTGGTGCTGAACAGCATGCGACTGCGATGGATGAGATAATCATCTTTAATAGATACTGGTACGCATTCTCGTTAATTCTGACTTTATACTTATTCAAATAACCAGGAATACCAAGGGTATTAATATCTATATGTTGGTGAAACAGATTCATCCTTCAATCTTTCACAATCTCCGCAAATGCCTATGAAACCTATAGAATTAGGTGAAACATGTGTTTCATCCTTCATTCACAGTATTACTTCTCGTTTTGTCCGTTTGTTCCGATTGATGTTTCACCGTAAGTGTACTGTATTTCAGTGGTTTGCAAGTGAAACATGAATTGGGAAACTTTTGTTTCTGGGGATATGCGTAGCTGGAATCGTCATTCACAGTTCAGAAGTGCCATGAATGTGACTCGCGGTTATCATTAAAACGATTCGTACTTATCGTTAAAACGACCCGTCGTTACCATTAAACCAACTCGTAATTACCATAACGGCGCCTGCTACTTATATGGGTTATGATCCCTAAGTGGCTATACTTTTTTCTGTTTTAAGCCAATTTTCCGAATGTTTCCGAATGTTTGCGAATAAAATGGGCTCAAACTCTTGACAAAGGCCTTTTTATTTTGTATCTTTGTAGGCGTTATTGGAGTAATCACTGTATGGTACCCTTTTTGTTATGGGTAGGCTGCTTTTGACCGCAATAACATCATTACAAACTTTTAAATTTATATTATTATGAAGATTATCTCTTCTATCATGGCACTGCTCTGTGCCCACAAAATGTGTTCCTCTACGGAAAACCGCAGTGGGAAAAATTGTGATGATGCGTCTGTCCATACAGCCAGTGGCAAACAGGATAATGACTATTCATCTGTTCTCAACAGAATACAGACTATCTGTAATGT
>DAIRCP010000038.1:0-2741 GCA_036796635.1 Prevotella sp.
ACTTCACAGCCATTCAGATTGTATATCTTATTGGATTTACTGGTCTGGGTACTTGCGTTCACTGTTTCTATGCCCGTGGCAAGCTGCGAGAAATCATATACACGGTTGGCAAGTGTCTTCAGAGCATAGATTTCAGCGGCATTAAGCACCCGGTTATAGATGAACAAGTCATCGTATGAGGCTGCAGCCGAACCCCAGAATGAACCATAACCGAAATAGAAGTCAGGACAGTTCTGGATATGATCTACGATGAGATTGTAATCAAATGACTTGAGAGCACTGATCGTAGTTCCATTGAGCGAACCATTCACATTGTCCAGTTTACCTATACTGCCACCTACATACAGGCTATAACCAGCCGTTCTGGAGATGGTAAGTGCCACAAACTGCCATTCACCGGGAGTGATGGTCGTCATCTGCTTGGTAGTAGGATAGTTTACATCTAAGAAATTGCCAGATCCATTATTATATCCTAAATAGGTATTTCCTGTAAAATAGAAACGACTGCCAGCCGTACTATTGAAGAAACTGAAAAGTGCATCCCACATATTGGTGTCATCCGCTTTCATCCAGAAAGCGATAGTCATACCCGTTGCCAATGTTGACTGATACAATGGATTGGCAAACTTCACATAACTGGTATTGCCACTTGCTCCGAAACTGTCATGCACAAACTGACCGTTACGCTCATTATCCGATTTCAACTGTGGTACAGCTGTGGAAGATTCGTGCAACAGAGAAGCTGTCTGGGTCTTGTCAAAACTGTTTGTCAGCGGTTCTGCATCGAAGTTATAATAAGCCACCATACCGGATTTATAATCACTTGTAGGGATATACTCTTTTCGGGCTGTAACCGTCATTGTGTCTGCCCAGTAATAATCACCGCTGGTCATACGGCAGATCAAATCTACAGGTGTATCTTCTGTAAGTCCGGCAGGATTGTATCTGCCTGTATTGGAAATGATGGCAGGTTTACTGGATGTCCAGTCCATCGTAATATCGTCACGAAGTGTAATACCGTAGAGGTTCACATTGCCGGAGATGGCTTTGCCATCAGATACTGGCATCGTGGTATTATTGAGCTGATAAGCCAGATTATAATCATCACGCATCTTATAGCCCCAAACATTCACGCCGGTGGCACTGCAACCTGTAAATGTGATGGCCTTGATGGTGGTTGGATTCATGGCCTGGTCGCATACCACGCCGTAATAAGTGACACCAGCCAGTTTTATTTCGATATAAGACGTGCCACTTACCAGGCTCCATGTACCTGTATAATTGCCAGTCACGGTACCGTCGGCATTGAGTTGTACGGATACAGGAGTTACCTCTTCCATATTGGCATAGTCCATACCATACTTATGGATGATTACCTGATAGGTACCTGCCACCTCAGCGGCATTGTACTTCTGTATCTTTGCCACACTGTCATCTGTGACAGTCTCGCCTCTGTACTCAAATGGTGCTGCCACCAGCCATCCTTTCTGATTGACGAAGACCTGATGTACGCGCACCTGATGTCCCTGCGTTCCGTCATTAAACTTAGTATGATATATCAGATACGTACGACCGTCATCGGCAGCGATAATGGAATTGTGCCCTTGGGCACACTCTCCTACGGTTTGGAATCCCCATTTATTATAGGCACCCAATATCTTCTCGCCTCGGTTGTCACTGTTCTTGCCATAGTTCATCTTATAAGATGTGTAAATAGCACTGGTACCACTGCAGTCAGTATACGGACCGTCGGGATTGGCACTGCGGAATATGCGCATCTCATAACCGCCATTGGGAGCAAAACCGCCATAAGACACGAAAAGATAATAATAGCTGCCGATATGCTCTATATAAGAACCCTCACCGGATACGTAATAGCCGCCACCTAACTTCTTGCCGAAATAAGGATCGGAAGTCACATTCTGCACTTTGGTAGGGTAATCGGAAGTATAGGTTACATCATAATCACGCAGACCTGTATTTTCGTCTAGTTCAAGCATCCAGATGCCTCCCGACCAGGAGCCATAAGACATCCACAATTTACCGTTTTCGTCATAAAACACACATGGATCTATGGCATGTGGCCAATAACTACCCCAACTGGTCTGGTTATAACGTGGGGGCATGGTCGTGGTGTGTGTAGCCAACGGAGCATCAGTATCCGTATACTTCACGCTGGCAGAAGAATAGAAGCCTGTGAATACCACAGGGCCCTGATAGACGAATTTACCATCCGGTGTATCAGAAGTGAGAAGAACAATGGCGGAGTTCCATTTCGGTCCATTTAGACTGAGGTACATACACCACTTTTTCATCACTGGATTATAGATGATGTCGGGTGCCCACATATTGCCGTCGATACTATAATCGCCGCCATAAGCAGAGACCCAGGCATAACAATTATAGGAACCGAAATCCACAGAACTGCCACCGATGGTTACTTTCTTCACCTGATTGGTGACGAATGCCTCACTGTTGGTGGCAGATACAACTGTTCCGGTAGAGCTGGGTACGCCCCACTCTACAGTGGAACCGGTCCAGTTCTGGAGATCAGTAGTTTTACCCACGGCCTTGTGACTGCCGAATACATAATAAGTCTTGTTTTGAGCATCGTACGTCACAGAAGGGTCGTGCACGCTCACGTACTGGTAAGTTTTTGTACTGTACATCCCCTTGGCCTGAGCAGTGGTAAGTTGCTTGCTGGCATCGGCGGATGCCTGGAGCGATAATCCCATCGCTAT
>DAIRCP010000038.1:2841-29259 GCA_036796635.1 Prevotella sp.
GATATCTTTCCGCGACCGGCACCTACATATCCGTAGTCGGCATCAGCCATTTCACCGGGACCGTTGACGATACATCCCATGATACCTATCTTCAGACCTGTCATGTCCTTTGTAGCCTCCTTGATACGGGCGATGGTGGCACGCAGATCATAGAGTGTACGACCGCAACCCGGACAGGAGATATACTCGGTCTTGGTAGTGCGAAGGCGAGCTGCCTGCAAGATACCAAACGAGGTGGCAATGATATCGGCTGCAGAGAGGTCTCCCTGATTCACAAGCCAGATACCGTCATAGAGTCCATCTATCAGCAGGGCACCCATATCGGCGGCAGCCTCAAGCAGAAAGTCGTCCTTCTCCGCCTGACTGTGATGATAGCTATAAGAAATGACAGCAGGGTTGGTGATGCCGGCAGTCATCAGTCTGTGGATGATGGCACGGTGCTCGCCTACGGTATTACCCACGGTTACCACGACAATCTCAGGGTGCTTCTTCAGATTCTGCAGAAACTCATCATTGGCGAGTGGCAATGGGAGTTGGAGGAAATGATAGTCACGGGGATTGATATCGTCACTGCCGATGACCACAGGCGACTGTCCGCCTCCGATTCTTCCCACGGCATGCGTCTTGCGCTGTTCGGGATGCAGATAATCGAAAGCCTCAGCTGGCTTCTGACTGATTTCCAGATTGGCAGCCTTACCCGTGATATAATCCACGAGATGACGGGCTACGGGAATTTCAGCTTCTGGCTCTTCGGTCAGGCTCACACGGATGGTATCACCGATACCGTCGGCCAGTAAGGCACCGATGCCTACGGCACTCTTGATACGGCCGTCCTCACCTTCACCTGCCTCAGTCACACCCAGATGGAGCGGATAGTGCATGTCCTCAGCATCCATAGCATGTACAAGCAGACGTACCGAGCGAACCATCACCACGGTATTGGAAGCCTTGATGGAAATGACTACATCATTAAACTGCTCACGTTTGCAGATGCGCAGAAATTCCATGCAACTCTCCACGATGCCCTCCGGAGTATCGCCATAACGCGACATGATGCGGTCAGACAGGGAACCATGGTTCACGCCGATACGTACGGCGGTATGATTCTCCTTGCATATCTGGAGGAAAGGCACGAAACGCGCCTCTATCTTCTTAAGTTCAGCGGCATATTCCTCATCCGTGTACTCCAACTGCTTGAAGGTACGGGCAGGGTCCACATAGTTGCCTGGATTGATACGCACCTTCTCGGCATAGAGAGCAGCCACATCAGCCACATGGGGATTGAAATGCACATCAGCCACCAGTGGAGTCATATAGCCGTCCTTACGCAGACCGGCATTGATATTCTTCAGATTTTCCGCTTCCTTCACGCCCTGTGTAGTGAGACGCACATATTCACCACCCGCATCAATGATGCGCTTGGCCTGAGCCACACTGCCCTCGGTATCATCGGTGGAAGTGGTGGTCATAGACTGTATGCGGATAGGGTTCTTGCCTCCCAGAGGCGTGTTGCCTACCTGAACCTCGCTCGAAACACGGCGCTGATAATTGAATAAATCCATCTTTACAGTTTAGTTCGTCTTGAATTGGAATTTCACTTCAGCCAGGTCCTTGTTGGCCTTTTCTATCTTGGCCTTCAGTCCACTCTTGTATTCAGTGAGTCGGGCTGCCAGTGCCTCATCCGCCAGTGACATCATCTCCACAGCGAGGATGGCGGCATTCTGCGCACCGTTTACACCTACTGTAGCCACAGGGATGCCGGGAGGCATCTGGATGATGGAAAGCATGGCATCCAGTCCGTCGAGCATACCCTTGATAGGCACGCCGATAACAGGCAGTGTGGTGGATGCTGCGATAACTCCGGGGAGGGCTGCTGCCATACCGGCACCAGCTATGATGACACGGATGCCACGCTCCTTGGCGCCACGGGCAAACTCCTCTACTGCGTCGGGAGTACGATGGGCCGAAAGGGCGTTCACCTCGAAGGGTACTTGCATCTCATCGAGAAACTTACAGGCTTTTTCCATTACAGGCAGATCACTTGTGCTACCCATAATAATGCTAACTAATGGTTTCATAATCTTTATTTTGGTTTTACTATTTTCTATCATTTACAGGAAGAGGATGCCGATGACAGCACAGAAGAAGCCGATGACAAATCCTCCTGTGACCTGTGAGAGGGAGTGCTGGCGGAGTATCATTCTGCTGGTACCCAGTATTCCTGCCAGAATGAACACCAGACAGAGCCACCATACGGGATTAAACCCGAACAGTTCGGCAAATACAAACAAGCTACCGGCTACGCCACCGAGTGCGGCAATATGCGTGGACACCTTCCACCACAGGTTGACGATGGCACAGACCATCTGCACCAGCAGGGCGGCATTGACGATGCTTGCCAGAAAATGGGGCATGCGCAGATATTCCATGAAATACACGCATACGAAGTAACACAGGATACTGATGATGTAAGGCACCATACGACGTTCCTGTTGACCTAATTCCAGCAGTGACCATCCCTGGTATCGCCTGTAGGTACGTATAAGGAAGGTAGGCAGCAGGATGGTGAAGAAGTACACCAGCAGCAGCACCTCCACCATAAACGACCATGGCAGTGTGTTGAAATAAGAAAAAACAAACAGCAGTGCCAATCCCACAATGGGCAGATAGAATGGTGTGAACACCATACTGATGACCCTGGCTGCGTAAATCAATTGTCTTTCTTGTGTCATTTTCTTAATCTGGCTATAGGAATACCCAACGCTTCTCTGTATTTAGCCACTGTACGACGGGCTATGGGGAATCCTTTCTTAGCCAGTAGGTCTTTTAAGGCATCGTCGTTGAGTGGGGTTCGCTTGTCTTCTGCATCTATAATTTCCTTCAGGGCTACTTTAATCTGACGGGTGGAGAGTTCCTCACCGCCTTCGGTCACGTAACCGTCGCTGAAGAAATACCGCAGGGGGAAGATACCCCAGCGTGTCTGTGCATATTTTGAATTGCTTACGCGCGATATGGTACTGAGTCCCAGTCCTGTGCGCTCGGCTATATCTTTCAGTATCATGGGGCGGAGTGAGGTCTCGTCGCCATCCTCGAAGAAGCGGTGCTGGAAATGGATGATGGCCTGCATGGTCAGGGTAAGGGTGCGACGGCGCATGTTGATGGCCTCGATGAAGTTACGGGCAGAGTCCACTTTCTTCTTGGTGTAAAGCAGGGCCTCCTTCATCTGCCTACTCATATTATCCTTGTTGTCCTGATACTCCTGCAGGGTGTCAACAAATGACTGCGACACACGGAGTTCGGGCATTTCTCCACTGTTGAGCGAGAAGGTCACCACACCGTCGTCCTGCGTATCCACAATGAAGTCGGGGGTAATCTGCTGCATGTTTCTGCCGATGGTCTCACCCATGGCAGCACCGGGTTTAGGATTGAGTTTACGCAACTCTTTATTCAGTGCCTCTCCCTGTTCCTCGGTGAGCTTGAGTACCTGACAGATGTGGTTCCAGCGCTTCTTGATGAAATCATCAAAATAGTCACTGATTACCCGATGCATCATCGTTTTTACACGTGACTCGTCTTTGCGGTCTATCTGCAAGAGCAGACATTCCTGCAAATCACGTGCACCGATACCTGCAGGGTCCAGCGACTGGAGCTTATGCAACACCTGTTCCAACTGTTCCTGGCTGATATCTATATTCTGATAGATGGCCAATTCATCGCTCAGGGTGGACAGTGACTTGCGCAGCCAACCGTCATCATCCAGTGAACCGATGAGATATTCCATCACCTCACGCTCACGGCCGGTCAGTTCCAGTTCACGCATCTCCTCCGTCAGTTGGTCGATGAATGACTTCTCACTGCCATAAGCTATTTCTTCTTTTTCGTCGGCAGTGGATGCACCGCCATGGTAAACGGGCAGATCCTCATCGTCTCTGCCTATACTCTGCAGGGCATCATCCAGTGCCGACTGCCTTTCTTCGCGTTCTGTTCTGGTATCGAAATCCTCAGCCTCATCGTCCATCGGAGTATCATGATGCTCACTCAGGGCATCATTGGGGGACTCTGATTCCAGTGCTGGATTATCGTCCATCTCAGTATTGATACGGTCGACGAGCTGGGTGATGGGCAGTTCTACCAGATGTGCCTGTAACAACTGCTGCTGCGATATGGTCTGTATCTGCTTCAGCGATTGTTCCTGCCGTTGTATTTGAACTTGTTCTTGTGCCATCACCTCATTGTTTTTCTGACTCTATATCTATTTCTTTTGTATCCTTACTTCATTACTTTTTGAAGTATTCCTCCAGCTGCGATGCCAGGGCAGTCAACTGCTCCGGCTCTATGCTGTCATATCGCCGCCAAATATCCGTACAGGGTTCCACGAGCGGTGATAATAAGAGTGCATTGCGATTGAGATAGGGGTCGCATATCTGATATACCTGCAGCACTTCTGCCACCTCCTGTGGGGTAACGCCTATCAACTTGGCCAGTTCTGCCACTTCAGGAGTTTCCGCCACCATGGTAATGGGAGTGAGCTGGAAGTATAGATTGAGGATGAGGATGAGCATTACGGGGGTGAAATGAACCTCATCGCTGATGGGACGGAAGTCCCGCTCAAAGGTTTCATTGATGGTGACGCCCTCATAAAACTCATCTGCATGATTGAATCCCTTCATCTCACGTAGCAGTTTTACGGCACGTGATAACTTGCGGGGACTCTCACTGTAAGTTTCCCATATCCGCTCCAGTCGTGGAGTTTCCAAATTGTCTATCTCGCGCTCACGGGCAAAGATTACCTCAGGCTGGATATGTATCTCCAGCCCTAAATTTACTGTGGCCTTGCTGTACATCGGTTTCACCCCTTCGGGTTTGCTCAGATACAGTTGCAGCACCAGCAACCAATAGTCGTCCGACCAATTAGAATTCTTTGCCATACACTTTTATTGTTGTTAGATTATTGTTCGCTCTGTTGTTTTGTCTTGAAAGCAAGTGCATACAGTCGCATCTGCTTCATCATGGCGAGCAGACCATTGCTGCGGGTAGGTGAGAGATGCTCCTTCAGTCCGATGCGGTCTATGAAGTATAGATCGGCGGATAGAATCTCATCGGGTGTATGATTGCTCAGTACACGGATAAGCAGGGCTATGATACCTTTCACGATGAGGGCATCGCTCTCTGCGGTGAAGGTGATGATGCCGTCATGGAAATCGGCCTGCACCCATACACGACTCTGACAGCCGTCTATCAGATTACTTTCCACTTTGTACTGCTCGGGCAGTGCATCCTGTTCGTTACCCAAATCAATGAGTAGCTGATATTTGTCCATCCAATCATCGAATCCGGAAAACTCATCGATGATTTCATCTTGTATTTCGTTGATTGTCATTGTTCTTACGCCTTTTCTTTTAATTCATTTTGTTGTCTTTGTCATCTGCCTTCACGAGTTTATACAACTTGTCGCTCTGGCGTACTTTATCTGCTACAGGGATGGAAACGTGCGTACCCTTCTGTGCCGTCTGCACGGGTTGGAGATCATAACGGATTTCTTCGGCGGTGGTATAAATCACGCCGGTGGTAGGACCGGTAATCAGCAGTTTGTCACCTACGGAAAACTCTGCGGCTTCCACGGTGAACTCAGCTACCCCCAATTTGGAGAAATACTTCACGCCACGACCCACATACACTTTCTTTTCCGTAGCACTGGAACCATAGTTCTCATTCCATTCGCCCAAGGTCTGTCCCTGGTAGTATCCGTCCCAGAATCCGCGGTTGAATACAGCTGCCAGACGCTCATCCCACTGGTTTTTCTTCTCATCGGTAAAGGTTCCGTCGAGCACGCTCTGTATTGCTTCTTTATAGCATCGCACCACGGTATATACATATTCGGCACCACGGGCACGTCCCTCTATCTTGAATACCCTCACGCCGCTCTTCATCATGCGGTCTATGAAACGTACCGTTTTGAGGTCCTTAGGACTCATGATGTATTTATTGTCTATCTCCAGTTCAGTACCAGTCTCACGGTCAGTCACCACGTAAGAACGACGGCACAGTTGCATACATTCACCGCGATTGGCACTACGGCCCGTATTATTGAGCGACAGATAGCACTTGCCGCTGATGGCCATACAGAGTGCACCGTGACAGAACATTTCTATCCGCACCTGCTTTCCACTGGGTCCGCAGATATGTTCCTCACATATCTGACGGTAGATATCCGCTACCTGGTCCATATTCAGTTCACGGGCGAGTACCACCACATCGGCAAACTGCGCATAGAATCTCAGTGCCTCGATATTGGAGATATTCAACTGTGTGCTCAGGTGTACTTCCTGTCCCACCTTGTTGCAATAGGTCATCACAGCCACGTCACTGGCTATCACGGCAGAGATGCCCGCCTCCTTGGCAGCATCTATTATCTCGTGCATCAGGGCTATATCCTCGCCATAGATGATGGTATTCACCGTAAGATAGGTCTTGATGCCATGCTCATCGCACTGCTTGGCTATATCCCGCAGGTCATCTGTGGTGAAGGTACTGGCAGAGTGGGCACGCATATTCAGTTTCTCTATGCCGAAATAGATAGAGTCAGCACCTGCCTGAATGGCGGCTGCCAGCGATTCCCGTGAGCCCACAGGAGCCATAATCTCGAAATCTTTGATATTCTGTTCCATTTGGGTGCAAAGATACATATAATAATTCATATATAAAAGGCTCGCAATTTTTTTATTCCCATACTTTTTTATTTTTTTATTCTTTAATATGCGCGTAACTTGATTTTTTTGTCATACCTTTGCATCGATGAAGAAGATGATTTATGTATTCTGCGCCTTATTATTACTGACAAGCTGTAACAATAAAAGCAAGATTAACAAGCAATTCCACCTGGATGTAATCAACAGTTATACCCCCGTGAAAAATCAGGGCAACAGTCAGACATGTTGGGCCTATGCCATGCTGGCTGCCATAGAGACCGAACATATTATGCGCGGCGACTCCGTAAACCTGTCGCCTGCATACGTAGAGGAAATGCTGGGCAAAGACCGACGTGCTCCTAAAAACAAACGAGGCATGGGTGCCACATTGCTCAATATGCTGGATGAGCACGGACTGGTGGCTTATGATGCCATGCGTGACGTTCATACGCCGGCACCGAAATGGGTATTTATGCTAGGGGCTCAATACACACCCCGCGAATTTGCCCACAGTGTGTGTGCGCCAGGTGAATATATCTCGCTCTGCACCACCAGTGATGCACCTTACAACCAGTGGACGGTACTCAACCTGCCTGACAACTGGGAACATAATAAATTTTATAATATCTCGCCCGACAGTCTGCTCTTTCACACCGAACTGGCAGTACGCCTGCATCACGGCATCTGCTGGGAAGGTGACATCAGCGAGCATGGCTTCGACTTCAAGAAGGGCGTGGCAGACCTGAGCCTCATCAATGGCAACACATCTGATGACCACTGTATGTCCATCGTCGGCATAGCCAAGGACCATGAGGGGAAACCCTTCTTCATCATGAAGAACTCATGGGGTACAGACAATCCTTTCCTGGGACTGATGGTCATGTCATTCGATTACTTCAAGAAGAAAACCATCGCCATCTACATGACACATGACGCCTATCAGGGCACCAAGAATATTTAACCGATTCCAGATATGATCAAGACTTTATTCATCATTGGCATGGGGAGCTTCACGGGAGGAGTATCCCGCTACCTCATTTCCAAGTATGTACAGAATATGACCACTATATCACTGCCTGTGGGAACTATGGCAGTGAACATCATGGGCTGCTTCATCATCGGACTGTTTTACGGATTATTCGACCGTGGCAATCTGATGAACTCCAATCTCCGTCTCTTCCTCACCGTAGGATTCTGTGGCGGTTTCACTACCTTCTCCACTTTCATGAATGACAACTTCCAGTTAATCAAAGGCGAGAACTTCTTCTATATGTCCGTCTATCTGGCTGCCAGCATCATCGGTGGTTATCTGTTACTGTTCTTAGGTTATTCACTCATCAAATTACTATAGTTATGGAATCAATGTCAAAAGCTAAAATCTTACGGTTTTATACAAGCAGTACGGATGTCATCAACCATACGTCCGTGTATGAGACTATCGCCTTTCAGGCTAAGAAGGAGGGACTCGCCGGTGCTACTGTATTCAAGGGTACCATGGGTTTCGGAACAAGCAGCAACCTGCATTCCGACAAATTCTGGGAACTGATAGACAAGGTTCCCGTCGTAGTGGAAATCGTCGATGAGGAAGAGAAAATCAATCACTTCCTGGAGGTGATACTGCCACTGATTAAATCTATGCCGAAAGGATGTCTGGTAACTTGCCAGGATACGGTCATCGTCCTGGAGAAACAGGGAAATAAGAAATAAATCCGTTCTTTGCTACAATCAAAAATCAAAGAACCCCAAAACAACTATAACAAAAACGCGATTACAAGCATCATGCCAGTAACCGCGTTTTTGTTATTTTATTACTTGTTCAGACGCCAGGTCACACCGTCTTTGGTATCCTTCACCTCAAAGCCGGCATTTGCCAACTCATCACGTATCTGGTCGCTGGTGGCCCAGTCTTTGGAAGCTTTGGCTTTAGCTCGCAAGTCAAGTACCATGTCCACTACTCTGCCGTAAGCCTCCTCACGGGCTGCATTGCTGTTGCCCTTTTCTTCACGGAGGCCCAGTAAATCAAATGCGAACAGACGCATGGTCTCTTTGAGTTCCTTCAGACAGTCCTCGCAGATGGTAGCCTTGTGGTCTATCAACTTGTTCACCAAAGTGCAGGCCTCAAACAAATGACTGATTACCTGTGGAGTAGCAAAGTCATCATTCATGGCATCATAGCACTTCTGGCGCAATGACTTCACGAACTTCTCGGTCTCGGCATCACACTGCTTATCTGGCTGGATACGGTCTATATCGCTGATACCGTTCAGCAGTCGTTCCAATCCCTTTTCGCTCGACTTCAATGCCTCGTTGGAGAAATCCACCGTGCCACGATAATGAGCGGAAAGAATGAAGAAACGGATGGTCATCGGAGAGTAAGCCTGTTCCAATGACGGATGGTTGCCCGTGAAGAACTGCTCCAAAGTGATAAAGTTACCCAGTGACTTACCCATCTTCTGTCCGTTGATGGTAATCATATTGTTGTGCATCCAGTATTTCACCATCTGGTGACCTTGCGATGCCACAGCCTGTGCTATCTCACACTCATGGTGCGGGAACACCAGGTCCATGCCTCCACCGTGAATATCAAACTCCTCGCCGAGATACTTACGTCCCATGGCTGTACACTCACAGTGCCAACCAGGGAAACCGTCGCTCCAAGGTGACGGCCAGCGCATGATATGCTCAGGCTGCGCTTTCTTCCAGAGGGCGAAATCTGCCTGATTATGCTTCTCACCCGTACCGTCCAACTGACGGCTCTCATTGATGACATTCTCCAGATTTCTACCGGAAAGGATGCCATAATGGTATTTCTTGTTGTATGCTTCTATATCAAAGTAGATACTGCCCTTGGATTCATAAGCGAAACCGTTGTCCAATATCTGTTTCACCAACTGCTGCTGCTCCATGATATGCCCGGTAGCGTGTGGTTCGATGGATGGTGGCAACACATTGAGTGCATCCATTGCCTGATGATAACGATTGGTGTAATACTGCGCTATCTCCATCGGCTCCAACTGCTCCAGTCGTGCCTTCTTCTCTATCTTGTCATCGCCCTCATCGGCATCATGCTCCAGATGACCTACATCCGTAATGTTGCGCACATACCGCACTTTATAGCCCAGATGCTTGAGATAACGGAAAAGCAGATCGAAAGTGATTGCCGGACGTGCATGCCCCAAATGCGGATCACCATAGACAGTTGGTCCACAAACATACATGCCCACATTAGGCGCATGCAAAGGCACAAACTGCTGTTTGCTGCGCGTCAGTGTATTATAAATAACGAGATTTTGTTCCATCTTACTAACTCAAATAATCAATAATTAGCTGCAAAGTTACAATAATTCAGTGTGATAGCAAAGAAATGACCCCGTTTTTTTCAGATAAACGAAAAAAGCGGGGCAGATTCCCAATCGGGAAAACTGCTCCGCTCACGCTTATGAAACTTCAATCAAATTATGCAACATCTATCTTGTGTTGAATCTTCTTTTCCTCCTGGGCTACCTTTGGCATATCTATGGTCAATACGCCATTGTCCACTTTGGCAGAGATATGTTCCTTATCCACATCGTCCGGCAGTGTATAGACTTGCTGATAATTAGAGTAAGAGAACTCACGGCGCAGATAGCGCTCCTTCTTCTCTTCCTTCTTATCGTCTTTTTTGTCTTCATCCTTGTGCTCCATCTTATTCTCGATGGCGAGCTCCAAGTCACCGTCATTGTTGATATCCACGCGACAGAATTCCTTCTTGATACCAGGTACTGCAATCTCCATTGTATAAGCTCTTTCGTCTTCTTTTACGTTAACTGCAGGTGCCGTAGCGTTCATGCGATTCAGTGCACGAGTGTCAAAGAAATCATTGAATGCGTTATCAAACCAATCATCATTGTTACGTAATACTGGAAACAACATAATTAATACCTCCGATTATATTTTTAATTCTTTGTTTATCTGTTATTGATTCCTCCACCCTTTCGAGCTTCGGTTTCACTGGTTATCATGCAACAAGCATGCCGAACCCCTCATAACTGTCAGCATCACCACCAAGTGTGACAAAGCTGTCAGTAATGCTTAATTTATTTTACTTTTACTGACAATTATGGCACAATCTGACAGAAGAATCAATCGAAAAGAACCAGCAAGTACACCACTTTTTTAGGACTTACGGCATTACTTATCAGATTTTTTATGTAAATTTGTAGCCATCCAATAGAACAAGATACGTTCCTCAGTTGGAAACAAATAAAAATACAAATAGAATATGGCAACAGATAGCGCAAACAGTCAAGCGATAACAAGCATCAAGCAGTATCATACATTTCCTTATACGGCAGAGCCTGCTCCCGGTGGCAAGCACCGGTGGTATCGCATCACTATCACCAGTGGTAAGGGTGGCCATGCTCCAGAGGATTTAGACAAGGGCAGAGCTTCTGCTGTGGTTCTCACATGGGGTATCCTGGCAGGTATCTACAATGATTACGACTTTGATTTATCGTCTATCCGTGTAGGTAGTGCGGATGATACCATAGCCTCTGAGGCAGAAATCATCATCTGCGTTCCTTCGGGCGAGGCTTCCGAGTTTGTCAAGTCACAGCTGGAGCCTTTCAACGAGTGGATACAGGAGGAATATCATGAAGCAGACCCTGATGTACACTGCATGATAGAGAAGATAGACAAACAGGAAACAATCATCCCTGCGGAAACTTTCGCGGCAATGATGAATGCCCTGGAACAGGTACCGCAGGGAAAACTGCAACCCACCGAAGAAGACACAGCAGATAGCAATGAATCGGAGGTCACGACTGATTCTCATCTATATAATAATGTAGGCAGGATACTTGCTGACGGTGCGAAACTGCTCGTCTCCACCATCACCTACTGCGATAATCCAGAACAGATGCAGGCCCAGATAGATGATATCGCCTTGGCATTCGCCGAAGTTGGCGGCACCAGCGAAGTGCAAAAATAAGCTCTTGCTTATTTCTTCTCAAAATGCTGGTAATCTTTCAGTGTATGCCAGGCACCACCCCATTCAAACCCGTGGCTCACGAAGAGACGGTAGCACAAGTCGCCTTCCACTATCTTATAGGGGAACTTGGCTGAACGGTTGCAATACTTCAGCGCATTGGATGGTTGAACGATGGTGGTATCGGGCTTTACCTTAATATAGGGGTTATAGAGCGTGTTGATGTCCACTGCCATCCCCAAGGCATGCGCTGACAGATGTGTGGAACCATGCACCACGCGATAACAGAAACTGCTGGAATTATTGGCACGCATAGACTCCTCGTCCACGGCATTATAATTGTCGATGAGCACCATTCGCTCTATAGGATACTTGGCAGCAAACAGTTGGCGGAAGATATCTGCCACCTCTGCTGCTATTCTGCGGTTACACACCATCTCACCAATATGGATACGTCCCTGCAGGTCATAATGTAGCGTGCGGATGTAGCGTAGGGAATCGCGGGTAATGTTGGGATTGTCATGATAAGATTTGCCCTGCATCCGCTGAAACACCTGATCGGATATCCGCTCTGCACCGAAGCAACGCTTCATGCCATAAGCCTTCACTGTACTGAGTGATACCACAGTACCTGCCTTCCAACTGCGCAATGACTGCAGCTGCGCTTGATTCACGTTTCCTGCCATTGCCGGAACGGTCAACAGCAGCAGCAATGTACACATCCATACACATGCATATTTCCACATCATTCTTTCCATTGTACTTTTCATCATTCTTTCTTAGATTTTTCCTTGATGGTGCAAAGATACTTATTTAATTCAAAACGACAAAGAACCCACAAAGAAATAAACTATTCAGGGCGTAATACCCGCATATTTACGAGATATCACACCCCAAATGTCTTATTTATAACCACTACGCTCTTTACTATTTCGAAAGTTCATCACGCATCTGCTTCCCCACTTTATTCCAATAGGGGATATGCTTAAATGAACTGCGCACTGGACTGACATGCCAGAGCATGAGCAACAGCAGGAACGCACTGCCGAAGAGACAGGTAAAACCGTACAGCTGCTTGACACCCATCATGATGCTCTCATTCACATCATAAGGTAAGGCACGCGCCAGATTGTCTGCCACATGATAACGCAGCAGATAACTGTAGATACCCGTGCAGATGCTGTCCACCACGCCATTGCGGATGAAACCGGCAATTGTGAGTCCCATGAAGAAATGCTGGAATGGCATGAGCTCCTCCAAATAGACGGTGAGGGTCACGAAGAAGATGCTGTAACCGAAGTTGCGAATGAACGTAGGGAAATACAGTCGTTCGATATTCAGCGAAGGGGTGATATAGAAGTACATCCATATCTGATATATCAGCAGAAAAGCGAAACCAATAGTAAGCAACCGCGTGTAGGGCTGGCGCAACATTTTCATCCACCACAGACAGAAGAGACATCCCGATATCACACCCACGATACTGACCAGATTCAGTCGTGAGGTAGTGTAATAACCATAATGGAGCACTGCTCCCGTAAATACGTTCTGAAGAGCATTGGGCGTGGAATTCATCAGTTCTGCCACGGCAAACATCAGCAGGATGGGTATCAGCGTTTTATACTTGAATGCTGCCGGATCTATGTAAGGATGGCGGATATGCCGCATGCGATTGATGGCGAAATAGGCGGTAACGGGCAAAGTGAAAAGTACACCGCGCCACAGACTGCCGTCCCACCAGTTATAATATTCACCGTAATTGAATATCCAGATAATCTGCAGCAGCAATACCGACCAGAGCAGACAGCCCAACCAGTCGATGCCGAAGAAAGGCAACGGTTTCATAAACCGGAAGTCCTGCGTACACGTGTATAGGAAGAGGAGTATCAACAGCAGCATACCGATGATCAGCCACTGCATGCTCTGCCAACTGCCACACACATATACCAACTGCTGGGATATCCATCCGGAGAGACTCATATCGCCCAGTATGAAGATATACAACAACGGGAAGAAGATACAGAAGTCACGCTTGGGTGTCATCCACAACTGAATGTTGGAGAAACACTCAAAGGTACCCATCAGTTTCATAAAGCAGCAGGCATACGAAATCACACACAATAGCGGCAACCACCGCACCCAGAGTGCCAAGAAATTACACACTATCATACCCGTCACGACGAACATCAGAAGCGAACGGTTGGTAAACCTGAATTTGAGTCGGAACAGGATAGGGAAAGGCATCGCCACACCCACTACGCCGCACATCATAATCATCGTCACATCCTCACGCATCACGCTCCATTCACCTACCAGTTGACTGACGTTGCCCATATAGACAACATTCACCAACTGGAAAACGCACGCAAAGAAGAGATATATCCAAGGACGAGCCTTTGTAGGTACAAAGGACTTCATCATCGGCATCGCAAAAGGACGACCTATAAATGGATCTGCCATAAATTTAATATTGATTATTTAGCATGATTACCCGATGATTAATAATCCACCTCGCACTCCACATTGAGTCCGTCGAGCAGTCGTTTCACATCGGCAGCGTCATTCTCTTTCGTCAGTTCTATACGTACTGGCAGGCGCTGTTCCACCTTCACGAAGTTACCCGTGGCATTATCCACCGGAATCTGACTGTATTCCGCACCTGTGGCGGCACTGATGCTCTGCACCTTACCCTGGAATTTCACACCCGGCACAGCATCGGCGGTCAACTCTACCGGCGCACCTACCTTGATCTTAGGCATCTGACTCTCTCTATAATTAGCAATAATCCATACCTCATGTTCATCCACCATATTCACGAGCATCTGTCCGGGCTGAACTAACTGTCCTTCATGGATAATCTTTCTGCCGATATAACCGTCACAAGGAGCAGTAATCACGGTATAAGAGAGATTGAGTCGCGCCAGATTCAGTTGGGCCTGAGCCACACTCACACCGGCAGAAGACTGTCCCAGACGATGCTGCTGCTCATTCTCCACGCCGGCAGTAGCCGTCTTGCTGGCAGCTGCCTGACTCATCCGTGCACGGGCGGCCTGATAACGGCTGCTGGCCTGTTCATATTGCGTCTTCACATTATCAAACTGCTGTTGGGTTACGGCACCTTTCTTGAGCAGCGCGGCAAAGCGTTCGTAATCCTTGCGGGCATTGTCCATGCCCACCTTAGCCTCGGAGATACCTGCACTTGCCACCTGGACACCTGCACCGGCCACCATCACATTACGTTGTACCGTGTTCACGCCGGCACTCACCACGCTGCTGCCAGCCTTGCTTCCCTTCACATTGGCCTCAGCCTGTGCCAGAGCCAGTCGGTATTCTGCATCTTCCAGTATCACCAGCGTATCACCTTTGTGTACGTGCTGGAATTCATGGAAACGTATTTCCTTCACAAATCCCTGTACGCGCGTATTAATAGGTGTGAGATTGCGGTGCACCATCGCATTGTCAGTATATTCCACAGAGCCCAGATGTACAAATCTGCTGCATACATAGACGGCACCCAGCAACAGCAGGGCGATAACTATGATATTATATACTCTTACTACTTGTTTTCTCTTGTTCATATCTTCAGTTGTTATTCTGTTATTTTTTTATTTTCTATATTCTTTCTCTTGTCATTGTCCGACACCTATCCCTTATAATTGTCCGGCGATAAACTTCATCTTATAATACGCATACGCGATGTTGATGCGGGCATCCACCTCACTGAGTTCAGCATCCAGTTTCATGTTGCTGGCATCGAGCATATCCGTAATCAGCGCCAACTGGTTCAGATAGCGGTCGTTCACTACCTGATAGTTTTCCTGTGCCAGCTGCACCTTCTTGGTCTGCGTGGACAGTTCCTCATAGCTTTGCAGATAGTTGGTATAAGCACTCTGTACCTGATTGTTCACCTGTTCACGCGCCACGGCGGTTGCCTCCTGTGCCTCTCGGGCAGCCAGTCGCGCCTGCTTCACCTTCTTATTGCTCTTAAACAGTGAACTGAGTGAATACTGTACGCCTACGCCTACATACCATACATTAAAGTTCTGATTGATTGGAGGCAATTCAAACGTGATGGGACCGTTCAGACTATTATTGGCCACGAGTGCCACCTTCGGCAGCAACTCACTCTTCGCCAGTTTCTCCTGTTGGCGTGCCAGCTGTTCATTGATACCCGCCATCTGCAACTGCTGACTGCCTTCCTCGGCATGTTGCTGCCATTGAGTCTCGCCTTCCCGTCCGAACTGCGATTTAGCAGTATCGTCAGTAGGTTGGATGGTCGTATCCGTATCCAGTCCCAAGGTGTTGCAGAGTTGATGGTTCAGTATGCTGCGCTGGTTCTGCAGTTGTATCAGCGTGAGTTTCAGTGTCTGCATCTGCAGTTCATATCGGGTCACATCATTCTTCAGTGCCACCCCCTGCGCATGCTTATCATTGATCTGGTCTATCAACTGCTGGGTAAGGGCGATATTGCTTTTAATCACCTGTTCACGGTTAGTCAACTTCTGGAGGTCCAGATACTGGGCCACAGCCATGAAGCGCAGATTCTGTCGGGTGAGGTCAGCACCCAGTCCTGCCTGCTTGGCACCCAGTTCGGCAAGTTGGATACCTGCATCTATCGCACCGCCCGCATAGATAGTCTGTTGCACATCCAGCACAAAGGAATTGCCGAAATGCGGCGTGTACGCATTCTGGAAATGTGAAAAGTCGCGGTCGAAGATTATAGCATTACTGATATAACTGGCACTCAACTGCGCATTAATATCTGGAAGTCTTTTACTCTTGGCAACCTTCACGCCCTCTTGCGCGGCAGCTATACCAGTCTTCTGCTGTTGCATACTCTTGCTGCTCTTCTCTATCATCCTGAACATCTCGTCGACACTGAGATTCTGTACTGTCTGAGCAGGAGCCACAGCGGAAAAGGCGATGCATAACATCGCCGTCATCATCTTTTTTTTCATATTTTGCATCTATACAAATGAATTTGTCTGTTATCTCATTATGAATTCGGATGCAAAGGTACGGCGAATTTGCCGATTAATCGATTATAAAAAAACTACAAAAATGGTATTTTTGTGAAGTAAATGCCGTTTATTACAAAAAATATGCCGATATTTGCAACGAAAATGGAACAGAACTTCACAAAAACGAGCAAATGCAGCCTTGGTTATAAGACTCGCAGCAACACAGATTACGACCTCCACGCCATCGATCATGGTGCGGTGATGCTCTGTCTGGCAGGCACAGCCAGTCTCTACATCAATTTCGACAGGTTTTATGTCAGCAAGGACTATGTCATTGCCTTCTTTCCGGGCGAGGCAGTCACCTGGGTAGAGATGAGCCGCGACTTCCAGGGCATCATCCTGAGGTACGATTCCGACATCCTGCGCGAGGCGAGCATGCAGGTGGAACATGCCGTGTATAATTTCATGCGGACAGACAGACTGTTCCGCAAGGAGTTATTGGTGGAACATGTCATCAAGAGCATGTTCAAGAAGTTGATGTGGTATTTCGGGCAACCCGACTGCCGTTGCATTGATGCCATCGTCACCATGGAACTGAAGTCCTATTTCCTGGGACTTTACGATTACCTGCAGCATCATCCGGAGGACCATCATTCCTCCACCCTCACCCCAAGAGTGGAAGAACTCTTCGGCAAGTTTATGATGCTGCTGGAACGCGATTACAAACAGTCGCACGATGTGCAGTATTATGCCGACCAACTGTTTATCACCCGCAAATATCTCAATATGATATCCAACAAGCGCACCGGTCTTTCGCCCAAGCGCGTCATCGACGACTATATCGTACTGCAACTGAAACTGACCCTGCGCGGCACCAAGAAGAGCATCAAGGAGATAGCCGCCGACTTTCATTTCGACGACGAGTCATTCCTGGTCCGGTATTTCAAGCAGCATGCAGACATCACGCCACTGAAATACCGTCAGAATGCATCACTGAGATAATCCTATTTCAGCATGAAAATCAGGTGTCGCAACAAGGAAACTGACAAAAAATGATTTGCGTCAAGTGCCATGCTGACAGATTTTGACCCACGTCAAGAACAGCTTACTTTTCATGTCAATTTCACACTTTTGAGATACAAGTGTAACAGAAAGGCACTACCTTTGCACCGTAATCAAATGAAACATACAGGATAACGAAAGGAGCGCAATGGGTGCTCCACTTAAAGAAAGAAAGGAAAAAAATTATGGAAACATTAATGATTGTATTAGCAGTTGTTGTAGCTGTAGCAGCACAGACTGTAAACGTGAATCACAAAATACAGATGGGTAAATAAGATAACATCTGTAAGAGTTTAGGTAACACAGTATTAATTAAAATTAAGAAGATTATGAAAAGATTGATGGATAATATAGCAAAGTTAGTTCGTAAGTTCATAAGTGAGTACAAATCCTCTATGAATATCTATGGTGAAGCACTGCTTCGCGGTGGATCCTACGGATGCTAAAGATTGGGAATAAATAGGTAAAGTTTCATATATAGAAGAGATTGCAGTCTGGCTGTGTGCCGACTGCAATCTCTTTTTTATCTGCTCATCAACTGGTACTCTACTGTCTTAGTACGAAGATTGGAAAATGCATCTGCATATTTATCACGTGCCTGCCTGCAAAGTAATTCGGCATCCAGTAACTCAGTCATGGTTGTAGTACCAAATCGATAGGTATTTCGGTTCAGACGGAGATTCTCTTCCGCCTGAACGATGGATTTGCGAGCTATAGTAAGATTCTGGTATGCTTCTTCCACATCATACCACAACTTATCCATCTGTATGATCAGACGCTGACGGCTGTCCTGTAATTGATACTGGGCATTCTCGAGCTTTTTCTTTTTGCTCTTGACGGCATGACTGCCTCCCCACCAGTCGGAGATGGGGATGGAAACAGTGGCATAAAGTGCCGCGCCACCACCTGCATCACCTATAAACTTATCATAATCGTATCCTGCACAGATGCCGATGGTAGGCAGACATTTTCCTCTTTCAAGGTCAACTTCCAACTGACCGGCATCCACATTTTTACGGAGCAGTTGGCATTCCGCCGTATGGTCTACTGCGATGTAATGGTCTTTTCGGAGCGACGCCAGTGTATCATGACACTTATCCACACTGATGTCTGATGCCACATCAAAGTCAGCATCACTCCGCCCTATATACTGAGCCAATAGCTGCTTGTTTACCTTGAGGCCGTTTTCCAACTGCAGTCGATTACTCTCATTTTCATCCATCCGCAATTCGACTTTCAGCAAGTCATTACGATTCTTCAGACCATTTTTCACAGCATTTTCCACTGTCTTATGCAAATCTGCCAATAAGGTATCAGCGCTATCTACAGTCTTGATTTTCTCCTGAATCATGACTATCTGCCAGAAATACCGTTCTACCTTAATATCCACATCACGCAGCGTCTTCTGACGTTCCAACTGACTGACCTCCACGCCCACTTTACCGAGTTTATAACTATTAGTTATCTGCCCACCGGAATAAATGGGGAGAGAGGCTTCCACACCTGCCGTATAACCATATCTACCATCTACGACACGCTCTCCACCATATTCAAAATCGAGCAGAGGAGATGACGGTTTATAGTACATACCAGTAGCTTTGACTGTGGGGAAGAAAGAGGTATATGCCTGCTTCACCGTTTCCTGAGCACTCACTACTTGATTGTCGGCCTGCCTCACAGCCAGATTGTTCTGCTCAGCCATACGCTTACAACTATCAAGACTAAGAATATCTTTTGCTGAGATTGCTGACGAAATCGCAAGCATCATCAAACTGATTAAAAACTTATTCATGTTGTTTTTTCTTATTTTTTAATGATTAGTGCATACATTACCGGCATCACCGTACGTATATAAAACAAAGTGATGAGGGTACCGAAACAGATGACGGCTGCCATGGGCATCCAGAGGGTGCTCTGCGAGATCAGCATGGGCAATACACCGAAACTGGCAGCAAAAGAGGTAAGAAGGATCGGGCGCATGCGGCGCTTTGATGATTCACTAACCGACATCTCTACTGACAGATGCTCTTTATCACGTAACTCCCGCGCATAATCGAAGAGAATGATACCATCGCGCACCAAAATGCCCATCAAGCTCACTACACCCAGCACACTGGTCATGCTGAATGAAGCTCCGGCAAGTATGGTACCGATAGCTGTGCCAATAAGGCAGAATGGCAGACAACTGAGCATCAACAACGGTTCTGTGAGATTTTTGAAATGCCACAGAAGTATAAAGAAGATGATGACAACCGATGCGGCAAGCGACATCATTATCTCGGGCATAGACTTGTCGTCACCGCCTGATTTACCTCCATAAGAGATTTTCACACCTTGTTCAAAATGTTGCTGATTCATCTTCTTCATCAGTTGTTCGGTCACATCATTCACATTTTTGTCATAAGACACTTCCGCCTTGACTGTAACAGTGCGGAGCCCATTGAGATGACCTATCTGCCCCCATTTCCAGATAGGTTCAGCCTTAGCTATCTGACGTACTTTCACGTGCCCCTTGCCGTAACTTACGGGAATATCCTCATTCAGCACATCTTCCACACTGGCACTGTCTGCCTTGTTACTTTTGAGCATCAGTCGGCGACTGTAATTGCCATCCCAAACTGTACCTACTTCCATACCCTCGCCATACCTCATCATCAGGGTCTCTTCCATATTCTGATTGGTTACACCCAGATGAGACACATTGTTTTCATCCAATGATATACGCACACCAGGATTCGGTTCTGCCATATCAGAACGGATAAGAAACAAGTCTTTCATGGTATGCATGACGCTGATGACAGAATCTGTGGCTCTGCTCAGTTGTGCCATATCGCTGCTCTGTATTCTAACTTCCACGGGATTGGCTTCCTCACTATAAGATATCTGCTTGAATCGTACATAGGCTTGGGGAAAATAACTGCTGTATCTGGCAGCCATCTCAGGTATGACATTGAATGTCTCATCACTGCTGACCGTATTTACAATGAACTGTGCGAAATTACTTCCACCTGTCTGCGGCGAATAACCATCAACAAACCTGGGTGATGAGGAACCATGAAAAGACGCAATGGATAAGATACGCTTGTCACGCAGCATCATGTGTTCCAAACTGTCGGCTACGGCTGAAGTGGCGGTGAGTGAGGTACCTGTAGGAGTATATATCTCTACGGCAAACTGGTCACGCTCGGCTGCCGGCATCACCTCTTGTGGCAGATGAAGCACCAACCACGCACCGATGACTACAGTTGTAAAACCGACTACAAGGGTCGTCTTCTTGTGAGCGAAACAGATATCTATGAGATGATCGAAGAACTGCTGCACCATAAGCAGCATGGAAAAATGCTTTTTCCCATCATCGAGTATATCCACCTCCAATGGTTTGCGGATAATCAGATACTGCATGAGTGGTACAAAGAGCTGGGCCACATAGAGGGAAATGAACAGGATAATGGCCATAGAAACAGGAAAACTGAACAGAAACTCTCCATTTCCACCCGTCATAAAAATCAGGAAGGGGAAAAAGGTAATGCTGATGGCAAGTGTAGCTGAGAAAATAGACTTGTAAAAATGCTCCGCACTGGCTATCGTGGCATGATAACGCGACATGCCATGTGCGAGATTTTCCAGATATCCATCGATGATGACGATGGAATCGTCCACTATCATACCCAGGGTGACTATCAGTGCAGCCAAGGTGACGGTATTAATCTCCATGCCAGTGATATACAAGGCACCCAAAGAGATGAAGATAGTGACTGGCATCGTGCTGGCAGCTACCAATGCCACCCGGAACGGCATCAGCAATATGACTACAAGTATCACCGATATGATGGCTATAATCAGTTCATGAAGGAAGGAGCACACACTGTCGTCAACTATTTTACTCAGGTCATCTATTTTGCTGATACTGATATCCTGAGGCAACTGTTGTCTGAACGTATCCAATTCTGTATTTACAGCCGCTCCCATACGTGATATGTCATTTCCTTTCTTCAGTTCTACGCTCAGTACCAGGCATTTGGTTCCATTGTAGGTCACATAGTCGGTAGCCTGGGGATACTCACGCCTGACTTTCGCCACATCTTTCAGATGAAGTTGTTTGCCTGTGGCGGGGTCAGAATAGACAACAGTCTCTTCCAAATCGCGCAGACGATTCACAGAACGACTGACATAGATGGGACAGAACATCTGTTTCGACTTCAACTGACCTGCAGTAGTAACATATCCCTTTTCTGATAGGCGCTGAGCTATTTCCTGGTCTGTAATGCCGTATTGTGACAGTTTCTCTATATCAAGACTGATGCTTATCTGCTCTTTCTGCATACCATAAACTACCAGTTTACCGATGCTGGGAATTGTGCGCAGACTATCTTTCAGTTGATCCATATAATCGGACAGTTCCTTATAGGTCTTTGTCGCAGATTGCATGGTAATGAGCAGTGCCGATACATTACCGAAATCATCATCCACATCCAGGGAATATACACCTTGCGGTAAATGATCCTTGAATCCTGGCAGTTCATGTTTCAGCTTGTTCCAGAATTCTGTAGGTTGCTTGACGTCTTCCGTCAGTTCCACTGTCACAACAGAAAGACCGTCTTGCGTGACAGAGGTGGTTTTCTCTTTATCCACCTCCGGATGCTGAAAGATGAAGTCTTCCAGCGGTCTGGTTACCTGCTCTTCCACCTCCTCGGATGTGGCACCCGGATAAACGGCTGTCACAATACCTTCACGGATGGTATAATGCGGAAATTCATTTTTGTTCATGCTGTCCAGCCCATAAATACCAAAAGCCACCAGACAGCATACGATGGTTACTATGACAGTACTATAGTGCATCGCCCAGGAAGGCAACGTAAAAAACTCATTTTTCTTTTTCATTGCTGCTATGTTTTACTCATTGTTGACATCCTTGACCTTGCAGCCCTCATACACTTTCTGCTGTCCTTCCACGATGATGCGCTCGCCAGCATGCAATCCACTTGTCACCACCACCCCATTGGAAGTCAGTTCACCAGTGACAACTGTGCGTCTCGTAGCTTTACCTGCCCGACTCACCCATACGAAATGACTATTATCAGAATTAATCTGAATATTATTCTCCGGAATGACCACCATTTCAGCTTTGGTCGCACTTGGGTGTCTTGTGAGTTTGCAGAGCATGCCAGGAAGGAGCTTTCCGTTAGGATTGTTCATCAGTGCCTTCATCGTATAAGTACGCGTATAATTATCGGCTTCAATTCCCTTTTCTATAATTGTGGCAGTATAAACACTGTTATCCAACTCAGGAACAATCACCTGTATCCGATGTCCTTTATTGAAGTAGCCAATTTCGGTAGAAGGTACATGGATGCTCACTTTCACCTTGGATATATTGGTGATGGTTGCTACCGTCATACCTGCGGACACATTCTGTCCGGCCTGAGCCTCCCTGGAGGAGACATAACCGGAAAAAGGAGCGCGGATACTACAGTCGGCCAACTGTTTCCGGGCCATATTCACCTGAATATCTGCCTGTTGCAGGTTATTCTGTACTTCCACCCATTGTGCTTCCGGCATACTTTTGGTATCATACATATTCTTGTATCTCTTATAGGCATCTCGGGCTTTTGCCTGTTGTGCCCGTGCCGTCTTATAGTTGTCCATAGCCAAGGTGTTGTTAATCTTTGCTATGAGTTGCCCTTTACTTACCGCCATTCCTTCTTCTATAGGTATGGCGGTAAGGGTTCCACCTCCTGTGAAACTCAGTTCGGCTTTCTTACCTGCTTCGATTATACCGGAATACATCTGTTTGGTGGCATCCTCACTATTACCTAACAGCATGGTTTTTACGCGCGTGGCCTCCACCATTTCCTTTTTTACTTGATCTGTGCAGGCTGTCATCAATATGGCGACTGCAACCATGAATACTATTTTTTTCATCTCGTCTAATTGATATTGGTTTTCTATTTTTCGCCTGCAAAAATATGAATAAAATAGTTGAGTTTAGTATTCTAAAAGTATTTAAAACATAGACTAAAATGCTTCACGAATATTAATTGATGTAAATAGTAGAGTAATAAACACCTTTAGAATACTACTTTTTGGATAAAATGATGCATCTTTGTAGTCGAAAAGAATAAAAACAGTGGTAAAATGGAAAAGAACAGTATACACCATGTGGACTTTAAGAATATGTATGAGGACAATGTCTTCAGATTTAATGATGAAGACTTCTTCATGATGGATGACATGAAGGAGTTGCCTGACTCATTTTATAATATGGAAACCGATTATGTGGTGAACATCTATTGCAATGAGGGACGCTTTCTGATCACAGTGGACGATAAGGAGTACGAAGTGAAAATGAACGGATGTATCTTTTGTCTGCCTGGTTCCATACTCCATGATTATATGATGTCGCCTGATGTAAGCATTACCGTATTCGGCTTTTCAATTGCTGCACTGGAACGGTCCAGTTACATCAACCGATATATATGGAAATTCTATGATTATATCAGGAAACATCCAGTAATCTATTTATCAGAAATGGATGCGAAAATCATAGATTCTTATTATTATCTGTCTCTTTTGAAAGTACAACAGGCAGAAGATCCTTTTACCAAAAGTATTGCTTCGCTCCTTTTTCAGTCCTTCGCTTTTGAATTTCTCAACATTGTTGCAAAGGACATGAAACAGGACAAAAATATTGCGGAGAACTCTACTGTAAGACAGAAAGACACCGTACTGCATCAGTTTCTTGGTCTGCTTGCCGACAGCAATGGGAAAATCAGATCGGTGGCTGTAGCTTCGGACAAGTTGAATCTTACACCAAAATACTTTTCTCATCTTATAAAACAGTCATCCGGCAAGACTCCACTGCAATGGATACATGAATATACGACAGAGGCTATTATCCGTCATCTCATTTATTCACCGAAAACTATCAAAGAGATAGCGGCAGAAATGGATTTCCCAAGTCTGGCCTTCTTCGGCAAATTTGTAAAAGACAGACTCGGTGTATCACCTACAGAATACAGAAATACACACAGAACAGACAAGGACAAACGATAATATTTTTTGGCAAATTCTTTGTTTTATATGCAAATTTGTGTATCTCTGTAGCAGAATTAGGTGCTGAAAAGTGTATGCAATAGCACAAAATAGGTGCTGAAAAATGTAACGAAGATATGGAAAGACTTGTATTAAAGCAACTTACAGAGTGGAGTACTAAAAACCCATGATAATCTAATATCTGATTTTAAAATAGTCGAGTAATGCCTTGTAATTATCCTGAGCCGTAAGGCAGGAGTCCTGAAGATAGCCCTTTATTTTAGGCCAGTTATGCAGACCTCGATAATAGTACATCTTTAAATCATCGGTGATGATGAAGGGAACAATGGCTGAAGCCAGGCATTCCTTGAACATCACGAGGCGGCCAACACGACCATTGCCATCCTGGAATGGATGGATAGACTCAAAACGCTGGTGGAAATCGATGATGTCTTCAAGATCATGGCTCTTTTTCTGATTATACGCTGAAAGCAGAGCCTTCATCTGCTTGTGCACTTCCTCTGGAGGACATGTCTCAATACCTCCTACTTCGTTGGGGAGTTTTTTGTAATCGCCCACACGAAACCAATCCTTGCGGCTATCAGAGGTGCCCTGTTTGAGTTCCTGATGCAAGTCTTTGATAAAACCCTCTGAGAGTTTATCGGTGGCATGGTCAATGATCATGTCGATGCAGCGGAAGTGGTTGACGGTTTCAATCACATCGTCCACTCGTACACCTTCATCACTTATACCAATGGTATTCGTCTCAAAAATATAGCGGGTCTGCTCGTGAGTAAGTCTACTTCCCTCAATGTGGTTGGAATTGTAGGTGAGGTCGATCTGAGTACGATGATAGATTCCACCTTTCATGTGCATCTCCTTCTGCTCACGCAATGCCTGAAGAAGTGCATTCTTTGGCTTACGTGCATTCTTGCGCTCTGGTAACACCGCATCGGAAGGAATGTTCCAAGTTCTTCCTGTGAGGAATGCTCCCGGAATCTTCCCCTCGGAACAATAATTGCGAACTGTTCGCTCAGCAATACCGTTAGCCTCGGCATAGGCTTTCACTGATAGAAACTCCATAGTCTTATTCTCTTTGACGGCAAGATAATGCCAAATATCATGAGCAAAGATACATTATTTTGCCGACATCGGCAAGAAACCATTCAATAATATGAGATTTTTATATTCTCTTGCCAGTCTTTAACACCTACCATTCATCGTTGCTCAGTCCCCAATGGCATCAAGTGCTATCCATCCAAGTTCGGACACTGTGTGGCACGGTCTGAAGAAGCTCATAACGGGTTATGAGATTCAATGCACGGATAACTATATAAATTGCCATAGCTTTGTTAACTAATATTGAAGATTACTACTATCTATCATAATTATTTAAATTGATTTTTCTTCACGATGTATTTTCTTATGTATTTCCTTTATTCATCGGCTAATACATTTGGTGGAAGAGAACTTTTCTCCTCCACTTTTTAGGCTAAAAATCGCAGTTTTCTGTAAAACTATGCAGTTTTCCTTTGGTATTCTCCTTTTATTTTGTTAATTTTGCATCTAATTTATAAAACCAACTAATAGATGTACATAACAGTAATCACTAAAACTCGCGGCGAAAAGCATTTCCGCCGTATTACATTGGAGGAACTCGTGGATGCCATCCGCTCCGGACAGTACGAAAAACAAATCTCTGAATTAA
>DAIRCP010000039.1:0-28813 GCA_036796635.1 Prevotella sp.
CGCTCATCATCAGAGCGTGGTTCTAAGGTTTTGCGGCTTCACAGTCTTTCGCCTTAATAATTATATTTGAATAAAAAAATCATTATTTTTCGCCCCAATGTGTCGTAAGGGCAAAAAAAATAAGTTTCGTTCTTCACAGAACAATCCTTATATCTACTTTCGACTGCAAAGGTACACATTTTCCCATAAATATGCAAATAATCAGCAATGAGATTCAGATGCAGCGTGACGAGCAGACTCTCGCGTACATCTTAATGCGTAAAAGACAGAATTTTTCCAGCTAAAGGCAAGGGAGAGTGAAAAAAGTCACGAAAGTCACGGTCATTTTGGTCATTTACATGAATGACGAACTACATCATCGGGAATATATCTCACTAAACACTTCACCTCAACAAAAAAAGAGCTCCAGCAAAACAATCAAGTCCTGCCGGAGCTCTTCTGTGTTAAGTCACGCATCTGGTGCTGTGCTTCGCGTAAACTTCATTTCAGACCCATGTAAGTACCGCTATGCATGCTGGACATCGTACTTATCCGTCTTTATTGCAGGGGGCGGCATTGATGCAGAGCATGTAAAGATTATATTACTGCTGTGCCTGGTCGCTGCTTAGATTATATGCCTGACCAAAACTCTGCTTATTTATCTATCTTCTTTAATAACCTGATGGCCTCCTCCTTGTATCGCTGCTTGGTGGCCTCATACTTCATGTCCGTGAAGGGAATCAGTACGCGGCAGTTCTCATCGATGTAGGCATCGATGTTTATTTCCGGATTGTCCTCCATGCCATAGCCATCTTCATCGGCGAAGTACTCACCGTCGGGATATAAGGTCCATTCCACCAGGGATACGCCGTCGTGGAAGTCTTCTATACTCAAGCCGCCATATCGGGCTTCCATGTCGTAGGCGCTCTGATTATGTTCCATCTTGCTTACCACATCAAAGTCGATGTCCTCGTGGGTGAATGCGATGATTCTGCTGCCATTTGTTACCTCATGTACTTGCTTGGTGTCCGTGTTTACCATATAGTGCAGGCCGCCATCGTTGGCGAAGAAATAATATACCCTGTCACTCAGTTTCCGGCATCCGTAGTCTTCCTGTGTTTCCACCTGCGACATCAGCAGATGGTATAATTCTGAATTTTCCATATCGATAGTGAAAATATATTATGTTTTTTTTGTTACTTGTCCTTTTCTCCTCATCCTCAGAGGGGGTAATCTCCATGAGTTCGCGGGGCACGAAATTGAGCATCACGGTGGATATGCCATCCAGTGATACCAGTACGCGCTTGTTCTTCTGTGTGCACTCTATTGTACAAATTTAAGGAATATTTTCTAATTTTCAAAATGTGAAAGTAGGGTGATGTTGCGTGAAACGACATTTTTGTGGTCTGAAATGACTAAAATTGTGCTTAAATGGGTGAAAATAATTGTTAAGTGGTATATTTCGCGGTTTATATGTAATTGACAGATACAACGAAATCAAAGAAAAAAGATAAAAAAATACAATATATTTGCATGTATTGTGATATTTCTGTAATTTTGCACTTCATTTTATATATATATAATAGGTATTCATGATTTCAGTAGAAGGACTTAAGGTAGAATTTAGTGTAAAACCTTTATTCAGTGATGTTAGTTTCGTGGTGAACGATAAGGACCGTATAGCGCTTGTGGGCAAGAACGGTGCAGGAAAATCTACCATGCTCAAGATATTGTGCGGACTGCAGAAGCCTACTGCGGGCGTGGTGTCGGTTCCAAACGATACCACCATAGGCTATCTGCCACAGGTAATGATCCTGCAGGATGACACCACCGTGAGGGAAGAGGCTCAGAAGGCTTTTGCCAACGTCACCAAGATGAAGCAGAAGATAGAAGAGCTGAACCGACAACTCTCTGAACGCACGGATTATGAGACGGACAGTTACATGCAGCTGGTGGAGAAATTCACGCTGGAGCATGAACGATATATGATGATGGGCTCTGAAAATAATGAGGCGGAACTGGAGCGTACGCTCACCGGTCTGGGATTTGAGAGGGAGGACTTCGACCGTCCTACCAATCAGTTCAGCGGTGGCTGGCGTATGCGTATAGAACTCGCCAAAATCCTCTTGCAGCATCCGGATGTGCTGCTGCTGGATGAGCCTACCAACCATCTGGACATAGAGAGTATACAGTGGCTGGAGCAGTTTCTGGCTCAGTCGTCGAGCGCGGTGGTGATGGTGAGCCACGACAGGGCTTTCATCAACAATGTGACCAACCGCACGCTGGAAATCAACTGCGGCAAGGTGATAGACTACCGCGTGAAATACAATGAATACGTGGAACTGCGCAAGGAGCGCCGCGAACAGCAGCTGAGGGCTTATGAGAACCAGCAGAAGGAGATGGCTGACATCAAGGACTTCGTGGAGCGGTTCCGCTACAAACCTACCAAGGCCGTGCAGGTGCAGCAGCGCATCCGTCAGCTGGAGAAGATGGTGCCTATAGAGATAGACGATGTGGACAACTCGGCGCTGCATCTGAAGTTTCCGCCCAGTGTGCGCAGCGGCGACTATCCAGTGATATGCGAGGATGTGAAGAAGCAGTACGGTGAGCACGTGGTGTTCAGCGGCGTGAATATGACCATCAAGCGCGGCGAGAAGGTGGCATTCGTGGGTAAGAACGGCGAGGGTAAATCCACACTGGTGAAATGTATCATGGGCGAGATTCCGTTTGACGGCATGCTCAAGGTGGGACATAACGTACAGATAGGCTACTTCGCGCAGAACCAGGCGCAGTTGCTGGATGAGAGTCTCACGATATTCCAGACGATAGACAATGTGGCGAAGGGCGATATCCGCACCCGCATCAATGATATACTGGGCGCATTCATGTTTGGAGGCGAGACCAGCGAAAAGCGGGTGAAGGTGCTGAGCGGCGGTGAACGCAGCCGACTGGCTATGATCAAGCTGCTGCTGGAACCTGTGAACCTGCTGATACTGGATGAGCCTACCAACCACCTGGACATGCCCTCCAAGGATGTGCTCAAGGAGGCTATCAAGGCTTTCGACGGTACTGCCATCATCGTAAGCCACGACCGTGAGTTCCTGGACGGACTTGCCACCAAGGTATATGAGTTCGGCGGCGGTAAGGTGCGCGAGCATCTGGGAGGTATCTATGACTTCCTGCGCTCCAGAAAGATAGAAGACCTGAATGAACTGAACAAGACGATGTCGACTGGTACTTCGCCATCTGCGGTCAATGCTGCCAAGGCGGCTGATGATACGGCGGACAAAAAAGCGGAGCAGGCACCCGTCCAGAACGTCCAGAAAGTGGATTATGCTGACCATAAGGAGCAGCAGAAGAAGATACGCAGGGCCGAAAAGATGGTGGAGGAGAGCGAGAAACGCATATCCACCATGGAGCAGCGGCTCAAGGAACTGGACCAACTGCTCATGAAACCTGAGAATGCCGCCAACATGGAACTGGTGAACGAATATACGGCTACTCAGCGTACACTGGATGAAGAGGTGGAGCGCTGGGAGAAGGCATCGGAAAGCCTCGAACAACTCACCGCCTGACTTGCTGCCGTGGCTCAAAAAGTCTCAAAAGTCACGAGTCACGAAAGTCATTTTATGAAAATTACAAAATGCCATTCATACGTAAGTATCGGATGATATATCACAAAAAGACAATAAAGAAAATAATAAATTAGGAACTAATGAACTTAAAAATGATTATTCCAATGGTGGCACTGGCTTCATCAGCAATAGCGATGGAGGGTGCTGAACCGCTAAAGTCGGGAATAGACGTCAGCTATCTGGACAAGAGTGTACGTCCTGCTGATGATTTCTATCAGTTCGCCTGTGGAGGGTGGCAGAAGAAATTCCCATTGCCAGCTGCTTACTCACGCTTCGGCAGCTTCGACCAACTGGGTCAGGAGAACGTGAAGCGCCTGAGCGGTATTCTTACCGAACTGCGCAACAACAACTATGCCAAGGGCACCGAAGAGCGCAAACTGAGCGACCTCTACCAGATGGCCATGGACTCCGTACGCCGCAACAAGGATGGCGTGAAACCGCTGATGCCACTCATCCGCAAGATGGAGCAGGCTAAGACGATGGCTGAACTGCTGGACATCCAGAAGTCGCTGGCCGCTTACGGCGATGATGAGTTCTACAATGCCGGACTGGTGGCTGATGAGCGCAATGCCGACTTTAACATCCTGAAAGTGGAACAGGGCGGACTCGTGCTCAATGAGAAGGACTATTATCTGGACAACGATGCAGCGACGACCCGCATACGTGAGGCTTACAAAAAGTACATAGTGAAAATGTTTAAGTTGTTCGGATTTTCTGAGAAAGAATCCCAGCAGAAAATGAAGAACATTCTTGACGTGGAAACTGCACTGGCCAAAGCATCGCGCAGCCAGGCTGACCTCCGCAGTCCTGAGAAGAACTATAATAAGATGACGCTGAAGGAATTCCAGAGCCGCTATCCCAACCTGAAGTTGGAGATGCTGATGAATGCCCACGGCATAGACAGCAAATACCTGCAGGAAGTGGTGGTAGGACAGCCCGACTTCATGGCGGGTGCCAACAAACTGCTGGGAAGTATCACTCCCGCCCAATACCGCGACTATATGGAGTGGGGACAGGTGGTGAGCAGTGCCACACTGCTGGACGACAAGGTGGCGGATGCCAACTTCGATTTCTTCGGAAAAATCAAGGCAGGCCGCAAGGAAAACTATCCGCGCTGGCAGCTCGCTGCCCAACAGGTGGAGAATATGATGGGCGAGGCTCTCGGAAAAATCTATGTCAAGAAGTATTTCCCCGCTTCATCCAAGGAACGCATGCTCAAAATGGTGAAAAACTTACAGATGGCTCTGGGCGACCGTATTGCCGCGCAGGACTGGATGAGCGACTCCACCAAGGTGAACGCACTGCTCAAACTGAACTCCTTCTATGTAAAAGTGGGTTACCCTGACAAGTGGAAAGACTTCTCCGGACTGACCATCGACCCTGAAAAATCTTACTATGAGAATTGCCGGGAATTCCAGAAATTCGAGACTAAGTATGATATTGAGAAAAAGGGCGGAAAGCCCGTGGACAAGGATGCATGGGATATGACCCCGCAGACGGTGAACGCCTACTATAACCCTACCACGAATGAAATCTGCTTCCCTGCCGGTATCCTCCAGCCACCATTCTTTGATTCCTCTGCTGATGATGCATTCAACTATGGTGCCATCGGCGTGGTGATAGGACATGAGATGACACACGGATTCGATGACCAGGGACGCATGTACGACCGCTCAGGAAGTATGCACGACTGGTGGAAAAAAGAAGATGGAAACATGTTTACAGAACGTACAAATAAATTTGCAGACTTCTTCTCGGCTATCAAAGTGCTGCCCGACCTGAATGCCAACGGTAAACTGACGCTGGGTGAGAACCTGGCCGACCACGGAGGACTGCAGGTGGCCTTCACGGCATACAAGAATGCCACCAAGAACGCCCCTCTGCCCGTGATAGACGGATTTACACCCGACCAGCGATTCTTCCTGGCATACGCCCTGGTATGGGCTGGTAACGTAACCGACGCTGAAATCCGCAACCGCACCAAAAGCGACCCACACTCTCTGAGCAGATGGCGCGTAAACGGTTCACTGCCACACATTCAGATGTGGTATGACGCTTTCGGAGTGAAGGAGGGCGATAAGATGTTTATTCCTCAAAATAAACGACTTTCTCTCTGGTAAAACGTAAAAAATACATTTTATAGGCCGTCGCAAGTAAAATTGCGGCGGTTTTTTTTGTGAAAAAAGATTTTTTTTTGTATCTTTGCCCCATAATGTTATAACATAAGGCTCAAAATTATGGAGAACAAAGAATATTCATCTTCGGATACCAGCGGACAATCACTGGGCAGAACAATGAGAGAAGCTTCTGACCAGGCACCCAGCTATAGAGAGATTAAGCCCACTGTACCAGACGTGCAGCAAATCCAGCAGCAACAGAAGTTGGCTGCAGAGGGATTCCCATGTCCACACTGTGGCACCATCAATGAGCCGGAGGCCATGTACTGCGCTTCCTGCGGTCAGCCGATAGGCAAAGTGCCATGCCCCAACTGCGGCGAAATGCTGGACCCTGATGCCGACTACTGTGAAAAATGCCATACTTATATCAAAAAAGACATCTGCTCCTTCTGTGGTGAGCATCTGAGTGAAAGCGATACTTACTGTCCCTCATGCGGCAGTCCCAGAGGTTCTGTCATCTGCCCCGTATGCCATACTGAAAATCAATTCTCATTCTGCAGGAAATGCGGTACGCCGCTTACCGACAAAGGTCGTGAGCTGGTGAAGCAGATGCAGAAAGACCCCGAATACAAGAGACTGATGGCTACCGCCAATGAGCTGGCGAGACTGGACAATTGTCTGCCATTCTCCTCTGAACGGGAAATTCAGCGCACCAAGCTCAACGAGAAACTCCGTGACAGGGTGCTGATGCTGCTTGCCAAGGACTCAGATGTGGATCAGCCCGTAATCAAGGAGCAGCCCACCAAGCGTATGTCGCGTGAGGACCTGAATGAGAGAAAGACGACAGAGATGAATACACTGACAGCCATACTGGAAAAGTTGGCCGTGCAACCTTCCAAATCACCGGTACAGGCACGTAATTATGCCATGGCCTGCAAGCCACAGGGTGTGAGACTGGCCTGGGTGTGCAATTACAAGCACGCTATGCACAGCAGTCCCTGCGGATGCGCCAAGCCACATCTAGGCGGTAAATGGGTGATATTGGGAAGAAACTCGCAGGTGGAAATTAAAGACGACAAGAAATAAATGATAGATAAAACCATTCGCATAGATCTGCCAGGTTCTCATGACCAGAACTCAGACAGAACCACTCCCAGTTCGGGAGTGCAGAAAACGGTCCGCATTCAGCCGAATGTTGCCACCACGATTCCGGGTGCTATCTCCCGTACTGCTCCGGGTGCTGCTCCAAGCACTACGATACCGGGCGGCGCAAACAGAATACCGAAGGCAACCACCGTGGAAAAGACCGTACGTCTGGCTATGCCAGAGACTGATGTACAGACTACAAGCGAAATAAGAACGACGGTGCCAAATCTCACTGAAGATCCTGCAAGTAAGCTGGATGATGACAAACCTGTCATGAAAACTTCTATTGAGCATGCTGTGGCGACAGAGGATTTCGTACTCAAAGGGGTGGTTTATCATAATGAAAAATGCCTGAGTGACAGTTCCGGTGAGGCACAGGTATTCCTGGTAAGCAATGATGAGGGAAAATTCGTACTGAAAGTGTACTATCCCAACTTTGCTGTCAAGAAACAGGTGCTGAAAATCATCCAGAATGTGGAACTGGAATTCATCACGCATGTATATGACTTCGGAAAAACTTACGTAGACGGCACCAACCGTGACTATGAACTGATGGAGTATCTGGAGGGAGAGACACTGGAGGAATTCCAGTTGAACGGTGACATCAACCGCTTCCGCAAGATAGCTCTGCAGGCTGCCGCCTCGCTCTCCATACTCCATAACGAGGGAGTAATCCACAAGGATATCAAACCCGGCAACTTCTTCTTCCGCGACAAAGCTCAGACCCAAGTGGTGCTGGGCGACTTCGGTATATCCACCAACTTCACGGAACAGGAAATGCTGCACCGTACTACGCAGGCCCGTACGCCGCTGTATGCCGCCCCGGAAATGTACAGTGATGTGATAGACGGCGAGGTGGAAGTGACACCTGCCGTTGACTTCTATTCCTTGGGTCTGACACTGCTCATCGTATGGCTGGGCGAAAACCCGCTGAACACCAATGAACGCAATATCATGCGACGCAAGACTGAGGGACGACTTCCGAGAATGGAGGAACTGCCTGAGCGTGTGCGTATGATTATTCAGGGTCTTACCGCCGTGAATCCTCAGAACCGCTGGGGGTACAATGAGGTGGAACGCTGGTTCCTGGGCGAAGATGTGGAGGTGGATATCGCTTCTCCTATTCTGAACTATAAGAGTTTTGTGGTGGATCCCGAGCGTAATCTCGTGGCAGAGAACGTGCACGAACTGGTGCCGCTGCTGATAGAAAACGAGCGGGTGGCCATCGGCTATCTCTACGGCGGAAGAATCACGCAATGGCTGGACAACTGCGGTAATGCCAAACTGGGTATGTCTATCCGCGATATCGTGACCAACCGTTATCCCGCTGACCAACAGGCTGGTTTTATGGCTTGTATCTATGCCATGGAACCGTCGTATCCCTATATAGACATCAAGGGAAACACCTGCAGCGACGTGCATCAGATGGTGCTCTCGCTGCTGAGCAACCAGGAAGAATATGCACTTGTACTGAGAAATCCGAACAACAGGCTGTGGCTGTATATTGAGGCTCACGTGAGATGCAATATCACCCGACTGCGAGGATATTTCGATGAACAGGGCAAGTCGGACCCACGCAAGTCTATCCTGTGCGTGGCTTATGAGCTGGACAAGTCCATCCCGTTCCTGGCCAAATTTCCATCGGATTCCCTGAAAGAAATCGTGAACACCTTCGGGTCCATCGAAATGAGCGATGATGCATGGGACAGTCTCTACGACGGCAGACTGCTCGCCTGGATGTATAGCCATGAGGACAATATCGCCTGTGAGGCACTGAGAGTGCTGACGGAAGGGAAAGAACCCTGCAGACAGCTTTCCTATAAGGTACTTTATAATATAGACCGCGATGCCGCCTATGACCTGAAAGAGGCTAACACGCCACAGAGGATAGGTGAACTGCTGCGCGAGGAGCTGAAAGCCATAGAATATCTGAAGGATGATGAATATGCTGAACATCTGAAAGACTTCAGCGACCCTGACGGACGATTCGTCTACTTCGCACAGCTGCATGGCTGGCATGAGAAGATGGAGGCCTGCCGCAAGTGCTTCGACCTGAAGAGTGCTGAGAACAGAGACCGCCTGAGTGCTTATGACCTGAGAACTGCTGCATACAGATTCTGCAAGATACTGGGTGTGACTCCTATCTACGTGATGCAGGACGGCACCATACTGGATGACGGTCTGAAAATCAAAAACTCACGCAGATCGGAATTCCGTACGGAGATGCGAATAGGCAGTTTCATGCAATGGCTGTCCGTGTGGTATCATGAAGACCCGAACAATGACTTCGCAGAGGAGTACAGCTATGAACATACACTGGAGGCCTGGGTGAAGGTAATCGGTGAGTTCGACCAGCAGCAGTTATACTTCAAGCGCTTCCGCAGTGCACAGGAAGAGACCAATCGCCGTGTGCAGGAGGTGAAGCGCAATTACCAGATGGCAAGAGGCAAGGAACTGCTATGGAAATGGGGTTTCTATGCACTCTGTGCGGTCTGGATACTATTACTGAGCATTTTTGGTGTAAGCGGCCGTGATTATCTCTTCGGCCATTCTCTGCTCACCATTGGTATTCCGCTGGGAGGCATGAGTGCCATCATCGTGGCAGTGCGTTCCTATTTCCGTGGTTATGGATTCCTCTTCTCCGCATTCTGGGGAACGCTGGGACTCTTCTCCGCCGCCATTCCTATCTGGACATTGAAGAAAGTACAGCTCACGTATCCGGGTATGGTAGTACCGCTCATCATCCTGTTTACTCTCATCTATACGGCCATCTGCTATTTTACGGATTATTCACGCGACCGCAAGGGTGACAATAAACTGATAAACCAGGTGATGGACAATGATATCAAGTCTACGCTGCTGGAACCTCTCTACTACACATTCAAGCAGAAGTCATACCGCTACAAGGGCTCCAAGTTCGGACTGTTTGAGGATGTTCAGAACCAGATACATTCCGTAGCTGTCGAGAGTGTGATACATTATATAATGTGGTGCTTCCTGATAGGTGCTTTCCTGATGGAGATGATCGTGTTCAGTCCGCATCTGATGAATGTCAAGAACCCCAATCTGAACAAGGGTATATCCGTCAAGGAGGAAATGATTCAGAAACTGAATAATAAACTAAAGTAAAAATAAGTATTTTCGAGATAAGTAAGAAATATGAAATGTGAAAATTGTCATCGGGAAAACCGGTCGATAGCCAAGTTTTGTAAATGGTGCGGTCGTCCAATGGTTTCTGCCAATCTGCTGGATAAGATGGTGGGACTGGAGGATGTGAAGCAGCAGCTGAAGACTGTTGTGGACACCTATACATATCTCGATTCCCGCCAGGGGGTAGGGCAAGGCGTTAGACTGAGCGTGAATGCCATTATCATCGGTGAAACAGGTACGGGAAAGACGTTGCTGGCACAGATGACACGTGATTATTTCTTTCAGAACCGTATTATCAACATGCCCAAACTGACGATGGTGGATGCCGTGGACTATCAGCGCTTTGTGGAAAAATGGGATGAGAATATAGAAAAGGCAAGAGGAGGCATTCTCTTCTTCGACAATGTTCAGAAATTATTGCCCGACCGCTATTCCAATCAGGTGAATCCGCTGGATAAACTCTTCGTGGAAATGGACAAATGGAATGATGACCCTATCGTCATCATCTCCGGACTGAGTAAGGGCCTGGAAGACTTCCTGGTGAGCAACCCTGCCATCGCCAACCGATTCAAATATACTTTCCGTCTGCCTATACCTGGATATATGGACTTGTTTAATATCTGCAAGCAGACCTTGCATCTGAAGTATGGTATAGACAGATTTTCACCGGCTGCTGAACAGAAGATGCAGCGGCTTTTTAAATATCAGCTCAAGACCAAGGACGAGACTTATGGTTATGCGCATGCCGCCACGAAGGAAGCTGAGAACATCTTCACCAGCTTTATCAGTCGCGGAAGCATGGCTACTGAGGTGGATGAGAACGACATCAAGAGCTACGTGCCGGAAGAACGCGGACTGGATGATATCCTGAGCGAATTTGATAATAAATATATCGGTATGGCCGAAATCAAGAAGGCTGTACGCGAAATCGCTTATTCTGTGAAGAATGCCCAGCAGCGTGAGGAGCGCGGACTGGGTAATCAGGCCAAAATGGCCATGCACATCGTACTGACGGGTAATCCTGGTACGGGAAAAACCTCTATCGCCCGTAAACTGGGAGAGATTCTGGCATCTATCGGTTATCTGGACAGCGGACATGTAGTAGAGGTGGACCGAAGCAAGATGGTAAGTCCCTATCAGGGTGAGACACCGAAACTGGTGAATCAGCTGTGCGATAAAGCCATGGGCGGTATCCTCTTCGTGGATGAGGCATATACACTGGCACCTGTGAGTCAGAGCGGTGAGCGCGATGCACAGGGTGCACAGGCACTGGAGACACTGATGAAGCGCATGGAGGATGACTTCGGCAAGTTTGTGGTGATTGCGGCGGGATACCGTACTGAGATGGAAAATCTGTTCCGTATCAACGTAGGTTTCCGCAGTCGTTTCACCTATTTCCTGAATATAGAGGATTACAATCCGGCAGAACTCTATCAGATACTGGAGAGTTTTGCCAACTCCAAGAGGTATGTGTTTACTGCCGAGGCTTCTATGCTTGCCAAGCGTATGATTAAGGAAATGTACGACAGTCGCGACCGTGACTTTGCCAACGGCAGAACCATGCGACAACTGTTTGACAAGATAGCCAAGCGACAGGCAGAACGTCTGGAGCATGGCGATATCACCACACTCACCAATGAGCAACTTATGAGTATAGAGCGTGAGGATATTCCTTATGATGCACCGCAGATGGTGGACTATACAGATTGTCTGCATAAGTTTGACGGTATGGTGGGACTGGACTCTGTGAAGAAGGAAGTGACCAATCTGGCCGCTTATCTCAACCTGCAGATTCAGCGTGGTGAAACCAATACATTCCAGGGCAAACATTATGTCTTTACAGGTAATCCGGGTACTGGTAAAACTACAGTGGCTCGTATCATGGCAGATGTGTTCCGTTCGCTGGGCGTGCTGGCAAGAGGTCAGCTGGTGGAGGCTGACCGCAGTAAACTGGTGGCAGGTTTTGCCGGACAGACTGCCATCAAGACCAATCAACTGGTGGACCAGGCCATAGGTGGCGTGCTCTTCATCGATGAGGCCTATACACTGAAATCCAGTGATACGGACTCTTTCGGTTCTGAGGCAATAGACACCTTACTGAAACGACTGGAAGATGACCGAGGCAAGTTTATCTGCATCGTGGCCGGATATACTGACCAGATGCATGACTTCATAGACAGCAACCCCGGACTGAAGAGCCGTTTCACGCAGACCATACACTTCGAGGACTATACACCGGATGAACTTACTCAGATATTCATGAACCTGAGCAAGGCCAAGAAATTCGTGGTGGATGATGATACACAGAGTGCTGTCCATCGGCAGTTTGAACAGTTGTATCTCCGCAGAGACAAGAACTTCGGCAATGCCCGTGAGGCCCGCCGCATGTTTGATGAGGCAGTGGAGCGACAGAGCCAGCGACTGGTGAATCTGATAGGCAAGCCCGACTTCAACGAGGAGGATATGTACCGCATCACCGCAGAAGACCTGGGTCAGCAGCGGTCTGAGCGTGTACGTCCGCTGGATGAAGTGCTCAATGAACTCAATGACTTTGTGGGCATGCGCTCGGTGAAGAATATGATCAGAAGACTCGCCGTGCAGTCGATGTTTATGAAGCAGCGTTCTGAATCAGGCGTAGGCAAGGTACAGCAGATGGCGATGAACTTTGTGCTCACCGGTAACCCAGGTACAGGAAAGACCACGATAGCCCGCAAGATGGGCGAAGTGCTGCAGAGTCTGGAAATCCTGCCTACATCGCATGTGGTGGAAACTAGTCGTGCTACACTGGTGGGTAAGTATATGGGTGAGACGCCGAAGATAGTGAACAACATGTGCGATAAGGCCATGGGCGGTATCCTCTTTGTGGATGAGGCCTATACGCTGAGTGACGGCAACGACACTTACGGCAAGGAAGCTATAGATACCCTGATGAAGCGTATGGAAGACGACCGTGGCAAATTTGTGGTGATCGTGGCTGGCTATAAAGACAAGATGGATGAATTCATGACAATCAATCCAGGTCTGGCAAGCCGATTCTCACATCGCCTGCATATAGATGACTATAATGAAGACGAACTGCTCGAAATCTTCAAGAAGATGGCCGAAAAGGACTCATACAAGCTTGTGCCTGAAGCAGAGTTCAAATTGATGGAGCTCATCTATCAAATGGTACAAAACAAGGATGAAAACTTCGGAAATGCGCGCAGTATGCGTAACTTGCTGGATGCCACAATCCAGCAGCTGTCTATGCGCGTGGCAACATTGCCACCAGACCAGGTGACAAAGGAAACCTATCAGCAGATTACTGTTGAGGATATTCCCGAAATGGAAAAACAGTAAACTAACATTTAAAAGAATAAAAAGGAGAATAGTAAGATGATATGTCCGAAGTGTAAAGAGGAGATAGACGAACTTTCGCATTTCTGCGACCAGTGCGGGCAGCAGTTATTCTATTGCTCTGTATGTGGAAAAGTTGGTTTAGGCAGGAGGTGTATCTACTGCGGCGGCGAAATGCTCAGTCCTGATGATGTACACCCTGCACTCATGCTTGTGAATGATGGCGAGGGCATCCGGATTACAGGTATAGATGGCGCTATACTGGGACGTAGGGAAGGACCTTATGCACAGACGCTCATCCAAAATCCCTATATTTCAGGAAAGCATGCCCAACTTAATTACAAGCCTGGAGCAGGATGGAGTATTACCGACCTCCATTCTTCTAACGGAACTCAAATAAATCAGACACTCTTGCAGCCTGACGTACCGAATATACTCCATAACGGTGATACATTGGTGCTCGCTACACTGCATCTGCAAGTAAAAATTAATTAGATATGGGCAAATTATCAATTTCAGCAGCCAGTCATACAGGTTGTGTACGCAGTAACAATGAGGACATGATTCTCGTGAATGACCGTACTATCCGTGGAGGTTTCTATGAGACTGAACTCAGTACGGAGGGTACAGACAGATTTCTATTTGCGGTAGCCGATGGAATGGGTGGACATAATGCCGGCGAAGTGGCCAGCGAAATGACACTGACCAATCTGAGATATTTCATCTCTGATCTCCCTCGTGGCCTGTCTGTCGTGGAATTCAAGGAGGCTGTTGATAAATGGCTGGGTTCTATCAATGCACTCGTGGAGGGCAAGGGACTGTCTGAGCCAGAAAAGAAGGGAATGGGCACTACACTTGTCGCACTCATTTATTACTGTGGCCATGTAATGGCAATGAGTTGTGGCGACAGCAGACTCTATCGATTCCGTGACGGCAAACTCGCCCAGCTCACAGAAGACCACACACTGGTGAAATCTAATGGCCCCGATCAGCACTCCAGCGCCATAACCAATTGCATCGGCGCAGGTTGCCGCACTTCATTCGTGGACTTCTATGATTACACCAACGACGTGCATTCCGGAGATATATATCTGATGTGCAGCGACGGACTGAATGATATGCTGTGGCATCCGGAGATAGAGGCTCTGGTGAAAAAAGGCGCTACCGCAGAGGCATTCTGTGAGGCAGCCGTAGAGGCCGGTGGATTTGATAATGTGTCTACACTTCTCATAGAAGTGATTAAATAAAGATTGTATTTTTTAAATTATATATGCCGTTAAGATTACCGGATAAACTGCCTGCCATAGAATTATTAAAGCAGGAAAACATATTTGTAATGGACACTTCGCGGGCTACTACTCAGGATATCCGCCCGCTAAAGATAGTGATCCTCAATCTGATGCCGCTGAAGATTACAACGGAGACAGACCTCATCCGTCTGCTTTCCAATACACCTCTTCAGCTGGAAATCAGTTTTATGAAGCTGAAAAGCCATACACCTAAAAATACGCCCATAGAGCACATGATGATGTTTTATCGTGACTTTGATTCTATGCATGATGAGAAGTTCGACGGTATGATTATCACGGGTGCGCCTGTGGAACAGATGAATTTTGAGGAGGTGACCTACTGGGATGAGATTTCCAGTATATTCAAGTGGGCACGCACGCATGTCACGTCCACCTTATATATATGCTGGGCTGCTCAGGCAGGACTGTATTACCATTATGGTGTACCTAAATATCCCCTGGACCAAAAGATGTTTGGCGTATTCCCCCAACATTCTCTACAACCTCAGTTGCCTATCTTCCGCGGCTTTGATGATGTGTTCATGATGCCTCACAGTCGCCATACGGAGATACGTCGTGAGGATATTCTGGCCTGCAAAGACTTGCAGCTCATAGCTGAATCTGACGAATGTGGCGTGAGTATGGTGATGGCTCGCGGTGGTAGAGAGTTCTTTATCATGGGACATCTGGAATATTCACCTGACACGCTGGACCTGGAATATAAGCGAGATATCAACGTGCGCGATGATGTGAAGTTGCCGGTGAACTATTACCGCAATGATGACCCGTCGCAGCCGCCTATGGTGTCATGGCGTGCTCACGCCAACCTGCTATACAATAACTGGATAAATTATTATGTATATCAGGAAACACCTTACGATATAAATAAGATAGAATAAAAGATGACTCCACTGGAATTGCTGGCTCCGGCCAAAAATCTGGAATGTGGCAAGGCTGCCATTGATCATGGTGCAGATGCTGTCTATATAGGTGCTGATCACTTCGGCGCCAGGGCTGCTGCCGGTAACTCCGTAGCTGATATTGAGGAACTCTGCAGTTATGCCCATCAGTTTGCCGCTAAAGTGTATGTGACGGTCAACACGATTATCTATGATGATGAATTGGATGCAACTCGCCAGTTGATTAACGACTTGGCGGATGCTGGTGTTGATGCTGTACTCATACAAGATATGGGGGTACTGAATATGGTTAAGCAGACACCGATGGATGCACATGCCAGTACTCAGACGGACAACCGGAGTGCCGACAAGGTGGCGTGGCTGCATAGTCTGGGATTCAGCAGGGTGGTATTGGCCCGTGAACTGTCTGTAGATGAGATAAGTGCCATTCATCAGGCTGTGCCGGATGTAGCTTTGGAGGTATTCGTACATGGTGCTCTCTGCGTCAGTTACAGTGGGGTATGCTATGCTTCCCAATATTGTTTCGGCCGTTCTGCCAACCGTGGTGAATGTGCCCAGTTCTGTCGACTCAAGTTTAAACTGGAAGATGCTGATGGTGAGCCGCTGGTGAACGACAGTCATTTGCTCTCACTCAAGGATATGAATCAGAGTGAACATCTGGCAGAACTCATCCACGCAGGTGCTACTTCCTTCAAGATAGAAGGCAGGCTCAAGGATGCCACGTATGTAAAGAATGTGACTGCAGCATACAGTCAGCGGTTAGATGAATTTATCCGCCAGCATGCTGATGCGTATTGCAGAGCTTCTTTGGGGCATTGCAAATATAGTTTCACACCCAATCTGAATAAAACATTCAATCGTGGATTTACCAATTATTTCCTGAAAGGCAGACAACCAGATATTGCCTCTTTCGATACGCCGAAAGCATTGGGCGAATATGTAGGAAAGGTCAAGGAAATACGGGGCAATTCATTTAATGTGGCAGGTGTTGCCACCTTTGCCAATGGTGATGGACTATGCTTTCTGAATGGTGAGCGTGAACTGGAAGGCTTCCGCGTGAACAGGGTGGAGGACAATAGACTTTTCCCCTTGCAGATGCCAGCCAATCTCCATCCTGGCTTAGCACTTTATCGTAATAATGATCAGGAGTTTGAACGTGTGCTATCCCGACCGAGCAGTGTGCGTAAAATCCCTGTGACAATATTCTTCGCTGAGAATTCTGCGGGTTATCAGGCGGTAGCGGAGATAGAAATCCCACAGGGTATCTGCAAGTCTACTGCCATCATCGGTTGTGAGCATCAGAAGGCAGAACGGCCGCAAAAGGAAAACATCATCAGACAGTTGTCCAAACTGGGAAATACTCCGTTTGAAGCTGTCGGAGTAAAAGTAGCTGATGATTTCGATCAGTTTATTCCGTCTAGTATACTTTCAGAACTACGTAGGAATCTGGTGGAAAAAATGCTTTCTCAAATCAATGTTGCCATGTCTGCTAGTGATAGTCAGAATGCTGATTATACTCATTTTAGCATGCAACAACCTGCATCTGAACAGAAAACTGAGCATATCAGAATGCCTCATTATCCTCAGCCTTCCTATTGTATGAACATATCCAATGGCGAGGCTGCCGAATTCTATGAAGAAGTGACCGGTAAACCAACGACAAAGGCGTTCGAACTGCAACAGCCCAAGGGCGATAAACTGTTGATGCAATGTAGGCATTGTCTGCGATATTCACTGGGCTACTGCGTGAAACGTGGCGGAAAAATTCCTCAATGGCACGAACCTCTCAGACTGACATTGCCCGACGGACGTCGATTCAGACTTCAATTTGACTGTGCACACTGTCAGATGAATATTTTTGCTGAAGAATCATAAGAAAATGTATCAGAATCAAGTAAAGCATATCGCATTGGTACTCATTGCCGTCATGGCAATGCTGAGTTCCTGCTATAATCAGCATGAACCCACTTCTGATGCATGGAATCTATCGGATAATGCCAAAGATTCCATTTCATTCTTTACTACCCATCATTATTCTCAGAACTATAATTTCGTTGTTAAGGCAGATTCCATCAGACTGGTCTGTCAGCAACCGGATGAACTTCCCTTTGACAGTGCTACCGTATATGATGATGACAGAGTGGTGGTGGCCGACATCATGTTTGTACCCACCGATACGCTGGATTCCGTATGGGTGAAGATAGCTCGTGACCAAAGTACGATGGGATGGATACATGAGTCGGAACTGCTGAAAAAAGTGGTGCCGGCAGATTCCATCAGTCAGTTTATTGATTCATTCTCCAATACACACTTGCTCATCTTCCTGGCACTTTTTGTCGTAGTGGCAGTGGCTTATGGACTGCACAAGCTATCGAGTAGAAATGCGTATATCGTTCATTTCCATGATATTAACAGTTTCTATCCCACTATATTGGCACTATTGGTGGCAGTATCGGCCACATTTTATGCCAGTATCCAACTGTTTGCTCCGGAGACATGGCGTCACTTTTATTATCATCCCTCGCTCAATCCATTTGGACTTCCCACTCATCTCGGACTGTTTGTCGCGTCGGTATGGGCAATACTGATTATGACATTGGCAGCAGTGCAGGATGTATGGCGGTTGTTGCCACATACGGAAGCTATCTTATATCTAGCTTCACTCGCAGGCATATGTGCCGTGGATTATGTAATTTTTAGTATTTCCACATTATATTATATAGGCTATTTTCTGTTGCCTCTATATGCTTATTTCTGTTATCGCAGATTCTTCTGTTGTGTACATTATCGCTATATCTGCGGCAATTGCGGTGCGCCATTGTTTGAAAAAGGCGTATGTCCCCATTGCGGTGCCATGAATAAGTAGCATCGCAGGTGCTAAATCATCATAAATAATGATTGTGAACGTAATATAAAATGCGTACCTTTGCACCGCAAAACATAAGTAAAGATGAATAGAATAAAAATCACAATGTTGGTTGCCCTTGCTGTCGCACAGTCTGCAAGTGCATTTACATTTACCAATCCGTTTGAAGGTACACCTTCATTATTGCTCGATTCCTCACGTGTGTTCGACTTGGATGAAGTGACAGTTGTAGCACAACCCAAGGAAAGTCAGCGTCTGCGTATGCAACCATTAAGCAGCAGCGTATTTGGAACAAGGGAGCTTAATACACTTCATATTCAGGATGTATCACAGTTGTCGGCTTACGTACCTTCTTTTGTTGTTCCTGCTTACGGTTCACGTCTTACTTCTTCCTTCTATGTGAGAGGTATCGGTTCACGTACAGGTAGTCCTGTGGTAGGCGTTTATTATGACAATATACCACTGGTAGGCAAGACATCACTCAATAATCATTATTACATGCTAGACCGTATCGACGTGCTCCGCGGTCCTCAGGGAACTCTTTATGGCGTAAACAGTGAGGGCGGATTGCTGCGTGTATATTCTAAAAATCCGATGCAGTATCAGGGTACAGATATCTCACTCGGTGTGGGTACTGGCGTATATCGTAATTTGGAATTTGCACATTTCCATAGGCCTTCTGATAAGTTGGCTTTTTCTGTTGCCGGTTTCTATCGCGGTCAGAATGGATTCTTCAATAATACCAACTTGGGTGAGCGCAATGACCAGACCAATGAGGCAGGAGGAAAACTCCGTCTGATATGGAAACCTGTACAGCGACTTACCTTTGATATCACTAGTGATTATCAATATGTGAACCAGACGGCATTCCCTTATGGTATCTACAATGCAGAAACAGAAGAGACAAGCGAACCATCGACTACGTTTACCAATGATTATCGCAGACAGATGGTAAACAGCGGACTGAACATCTCGTATGATATGGATAATTTTCTGTTTACTTCTACTACCAGTCATCAGTATCTCTGGGATAAGATGAATATGGACCAGGACTATCTGCCTGCTGACTATATGAGACTGATGCAGTTACAGAAGCAGAATGCCATCACACAAGAGTTTGCACTCAAAACCAAAAGTATTTCTATCTGGCAGCATACCACAGGCTTGTTTGGTAGTTACCAGTGGCTGCGTACAGATGCTCCTATCACTATGGGACCAGACATGAATGCTTATATCAAGAGTATGTGGGGAATGCCAGCTTCCATAGCAGGTATGCTGACCATGGATAATAACATGGTGACAGGCAACTTCCATACACCGACACTGAATCTTGGCGTATTCCATGAGTCCCGTCTTTCTCTCACAGACAGATTCGTAGTGACACTCGGTGTACGCTATGATTTCTCTCAGGTAAAGATAGACTATAATACAACCAGTCAGTTCAGTATTGGTATGCGTGGCGTATCCCACAATTATCTGTCACCGCTAATTGGCTCTGATAAACAGACCTATCAGCAGTTGCTGCCAAAGGTGGGACTTACCTATCGCTTTGATAATCATGGCAGCAATGTTTATGCTACCGTAAGTAAGGGATTCCGCGCAGGTGGTTATAATATTCAGATGTTTTCTGATATTTTCTCCACAGAGGAGCGTAGCTTGTCTAAGATGCTGATGGGACTGATGAAGGCAGATGTGACTATCAGTCATACTGCACAGGATATTGACAATATCAATAAGACTATCAGTTACAAACCAGAGACCAGCTGGAATTATGAAGTAGGTACACACCTCAATCTGTTTGACGGCAGACTGCAGGCAGACTTGGCTGCATTCTATATGCAGATACGCAATCAGCAGCTCTCGGTGATGGCCAGTGAATATGGTTATGGTCGTATGATGGTGAATGCCGGTAAGACGAATACTTGGGGCGCTGAGGCAACATTGCGCGGAAGTGCATTTAATAATCATCTGTCATGGACAGCCAGCTACAGTTTTACGATGGCAAAATTCAATGAATATACGGATAGTGTGTATTCTACTAATGGCACGAAAGTATTGGCTGACTATAAAGACAAATATGTGCCATTCGTACCTAAGCATACCTTCTGCGCTTCTGCGGATTATCGCATAGACTGTAATCATGATGTATTCCGCTATGTGGTCTTTGGCGCAAACCTTGCTGGCAATGGTCGTACATATTGGGATAATAACAATACAGTCTCACAGAAGTTGTATGCTTTACTTGGAGCGCATTTTACCGTAAACTTTGGTACTGCGGAACTTGATTTCTGGGGTAAGAACCTCACCAACAAGAAGTATAACACCTTCTACGTAAGTGAAAGTTTCGGTGGAAAATTCAATCAGTTTGCCCAGTTAGGCAATCCTGCTCAGGTAGGTGTGGACTTAAGAATCCATCTCTAAACATCCATCAGTTCACTCATTATTAGGTCGCTGATAAATAAGCCTTTGCGCGAAAGTTTTAAGTGCGAGTCTTCCATCGTGAGAAGACCGTCATCCAAAAACTTTCGCGCATTTTTTATGCAGTAATGATAGGATGTTTCTCCAAAGAGTTGTCTCAGTTTATTCAGGTCTATGCCCTCACGTGTGCGTAGTCTCAGCATCACGATGTCATTATAATGCTCTTGCTTGTTGAGTATTTCCAGTTCGCTGGGCAGTTTGCCTGATTCTATTTCTTCCGTGTATTCCTTTAAGTCACTGACATTCCAACTGCGGTTCTCTCCGTCAAATGAATGTGCGGCAGCACCTAAACCGACATAAGGTGTACTGTTCCAGTAACTGCTGTTGTGCATGCTACGATACCCCGGTTTGGCAAAGTTACTGATTTCGTAATGTTCATATCCGGCATGTTCTAACCTGTTGATTAGTTGTTCGTACATGGCTCTTTCTGTTTCTTCATCGCATACTTTTGTTTTCCCCTTTTGTACTAGTTGATAGAGTGGGGTACCTTCTTCCACCATCAGGCAGTATGCAGACAGATGCTCTACATTCAGATTCAGTGCTGCAGCAATGTCATCATCCCATTCGGCCATTGATTCCTGGGGGAAACCGTACATCAGGTCAATACTGATATTATTGATACCCGCCTGTCGTAATCTCTGCACTGCGGTTTTTACCTGCTCGGCAGTATGGCGGCGGTGCAGAAACTGCAGTCTGTCGGGATTGAATGTCTGTGCCCCCATACTAACCCTGTTGATGGGCAGTTGGTGGATAGCTTCTGCCAACTCTTCTGTCACATCATCCGGATTACATTCCATCGTAATTTCCTTAGCCTGTTGATCATCCAACCGTTGGAATAGTTGCTGCAGTTGACCTATGGTGAGCTGTGACGGTGTACCTCCCCCCAGATAAATCGTAGTGAGCTCCTTAGCGTTAATTTCACGTAGTCTAATCTCTTTGCATAACGCATCTGTGTACCTTTGCTGCCAATCAGCATGTACAGTAGAATAAAAGCCGCAATAAATGCAACGGCTTTTGCAAAATGGAATATGTATATACAGTCCTTTCATACCTTATTATATATAAACACATAATTGGACAGATTATTTTAAAATTGAAATTAAAAAATTTCTTAAACTTTGTATGATATTGATTGGAGTTTCAATAAAATTCACTATCTTAGGCGTCGATATTACAACAAAGCAATAACTAAAAAAACAATCTTAAAATCTATTGTGTTATGAGAGTATATCAGACAGATGAAATTAAAAACATCGCATTGCTTGGCAGTGCGGGTAGCGGCAAGACTACTCTTGCCGAAAGTATGCTTTTCGAAGCCGGTATTATTAAGCGTCGTGGTTCTGTAGAAGCCAAGAATACTGTAAGCGACTATTTTCCAGTAGAGCAAGAATATGGTTATTCTGTCTTTTCTACAGTATTCCACACAGAGTGGAACAATAAAAAGCTCAATATTATTGACTGTCCTGGTAGTGATGACTTTGTAGGCCAGGCTATTACCGCCCTCAATGTGACAGACCAGGCTGTGATTCTTATTAATGGTCAGTATGGTCCAGAAGTGGGAACACAGAATAATTTCCGTTATACCGAAAAACTTAAGAAACCAGTTATTTTCCTGATTAATCAGCTTGACAGTGACAAGTGCGACTTTGATTCTATTATCAATAGCATGCAGGAAATATATGGTTCCAAATGTGTTCAGATACAGTATCCTATCGCCACAGGTCCTGGCTTTAATTCTCTGATAGATGTGTTGCTGATGAAGAAGTTCACCTGGAAACCAGAAGGTGGTGCTCCAACAATAGAAGATATTCCGGCAGAGGAGATGGATAAAGCTCAGGAACTTCATAAGACGCTCGTGGAGGCTGCAGCCGAAAATGATGAGTCACTGATGGAAAAATTCTTTGAGTCGGATGCACTGACTGAGGATGAGATGCGTGAGGGCATCCGCAAGGGACTGGTTACACGCAGTATTTTCCCTGTGTTCTGTGTTTGTGCCGGTAAGGATATGGGTGTACGCCGACTGATGGAGTTCTTAGGTAATGTCGTACCATTCGTAAGTGAAATGCCGAAGGTGCATAATACTCGTGGCGAAGAAGTTGAGCCAGATGCCAAAGGTCCTACATCCCTATATTTCTTTAAGACAGGTATGGAACCACATATCGGTGAAGTAAGTTATTTCAAGGTGATGAGTGGAACAATTAAGGCCGGTACTGATCTTACCAATGCTGACCGCGGCTCTAAAGAGCGTGTAGCTACTCTCTATGCATGCGCAGGAGCCAACCGCATACCTGTGGATGAACTGCAGGCAGGCGATATCGGTTGCACCGTGAAACTGAAAGACGTGAAAACTGGTAATGCCCTTAATGCGAAGGACAATGAATACAGATATGATTTCATCAAGTATCCAAACTCTAAGTATTCCCGTGCTATCAAGGCTGCGAATGAGGCTGAGACAGAAAAGATGATGGCTGCTCTTATCAAGATGCGTCAGGAAGATCCTACATGGGTAGTAGAGCAGTCTAAGGAATTGCGCCAGACTATTGTGCATGGCCAGGGTGAATTCCATCTTCGTACATTGAAATGGCGTATGGAGAACAATGAGAAGATTCAGATAAGTTATGGTGAACCGAAGATTCCTTATCGTGAGACTATTACCAAGGCTGCGCGTGCCGATTATCGTCATAAGAAGCAATCGGGTGGTGCTGGTCAGTTTGGTGAGGTGCATCTTATCGTAGAACCTTACGCTGAAGGTATGCCTGACCCAACTATATTTAAGTTTGGCGGGCAGGAATTTCGTATGAATATCAAGGGAAAAGAGGTGATTGATTTGGAATGGGGAGGCAAGCTTGTATTCCTCAATTCTGTAGTCGGTGGTGCCATTGATGCTCGCTTTATGCCAGCTATTCTTAAAGGAATCATGGCTCGTATGGAGCAAGGTCCTCTTACTGGTAGTTATGCCCGTGATGTTCGCGTCATTGTGTATGATGGCAAGATGCATCCAGTAGATTCAAATGAACTCTCATTTATGTTGGCTGCACGTAATGCTTTTGCTGCTGCATTCAAGGATGCAGGTCCAAAGATCCTTGAGCCTATTTATGACCTTGAGGTTTATGTTCCTGCTGATTATATGGGTGATGTGATGAGTGATCTTCAAGGTCGCCGCGCACTGATTATGGGTATGGACAGTGAGGCTGGATACCAGAAGCTGGTAGCTAAGATTCCTCTGAAGGAATTGAGCAATTACTCTATCTCCCTGAGCTCTATCACTGGTGGACGTGCATCATTTACGACTAAGTTTGCTTCTTATGAACTTGTTCCTAATGACATCCAGCAGAAACTGATCAGTGAACATGAAAGTGAAACAGCTGAGGAGGCTTAGTCTATCTGTTATAAATAGATAAAGTAATATAAAGAATAACCCGGTAGCCTGTTATAGACTACCGGGTTATTTATTTGATGTGTGATTCTTATTCGAAATGTTTATTTCAGAAGTCCTTTGATGCTGGCGTTCAGGTCTTTGATTTGTTCAGAGCGTCCTACCAGATTGTTGCCTTTGTCAATCAGAAAATACTCAGGCAGACTCTGTATATTATAGATAGATAGACGCTCAGAATTGATACCATCGGCATCTCTCACGCAAATCCATGGGAGAGCAGCTGTCTGTTGCTTCCAGAAATGTTCATCTGGATCCAGAGAGACCTGATAGATTTCAAATCCTTGAGCCTGATACTTATTATATAGTTCACGTAACATTAAAATACGCTTAGGACTGTCATCAGATGCAAATACATGGAAATCGAGTAGTACAACCTTGCCTTTCAGTTGGGTGAGACTTCTCATTACTCCCTTGTTATCCTCCAGCTGGATATCAATGAGTCCAGCCGTAGAAACTTTGCTTGGGTCAATCTTCTGACTGTTTTCTGCATCTACTATTCTTTCAGTCTTCATTCCTTCAATGGCAATGTTATGCAGATTCTGTCCTCTTAAAGCTCCGGGATAGAATGTATCCCAACTGGTGGCGACAGCGGCAAATACTTTAATGTCATTTCGATTGTTGCGTGGGTCGAATATCAGATAATCACCTATGGTCTGGAATAGGGCAAAATAACTGGAAGCAGCTTTAGGGTCCTTGAAGATATATTTCATGGTGACCATCTTCTTATATTTGTCTATCATGTTGCGAAGACTGTCTTTAATGACGTCAGCACCCAATTGCTGATTATGTTGCACTGCCATGGCCTTGTTAAAGAGAGTTATCTGCATCAATGACAGTTCCTTGATACGCTTGTTGTCTTCCGAACCGGTAATCTCATATTTTGTAGGCATCGTAGCATATTGAGCTTTGATATTTACCACTTCGTTAGAATCAATGGCCACATTGATCATTTGTCCGCCTATACGTAAACGATAAAATTCTGGTGCTTCCGGTCGCTTATCTCCGAAAGAGAACTCTCCACTGGCATTCAGTTTGACACTGTCAATTGTCACAGGACCTTCCAAACTCATATTCTCAAAGTAGAGTATGGAATCTTTTGCGCCTGTAATCTCACCATCTACGGTGAAGCCATTTTCACTGCAGGAACTTATTCCAAAAGCTGTTAGCGTAATGGCTACAGCCGATAATAGTTTCTTCATATTATTATTGCTTTTTAGATTTGCTTGCAAAGATATAAAAAATAATTGAATATACAGTCCATTGTCATTAATTAATCTTCCAGATGTGGATATTTATCCAGTAGTTTCTCCATCAGAATATCCAGATTGTCGATTAAATCCAAATTGTAATCTACATTGATAAACACATCCCCTTCTGGCATATTCACTGATAATAAGTTCAGCATTTCCCTGTATGTCACGGGTAAATGCACCTCGCCAAATATGAAAGCTAGGTCGCCTCCTCTTTTTTTATAATCCTGTAATTCCTGTTTGAATGTCTTTTTCGTTTTCATCGTATCTTTAATTCCTCTCTATTTTACAATTTAATACTCCGCCACACACAGTTGGGTATCCACCGCCATCCAGCTGTGATGATTCTCCATTTCCAGTCTATCGTATACACATGCTTTCCTTTGTAGATGGCTTTTACTATTTGTCTGGCTACAGCCTGTGGTTTGAGCATGAGCGGGTAACGGAATGAGCCACTTAATAAGTCTGTATCTACGAATCCTGGCCGGATATCCGTAAACTTGATGGGTATTTTATTGCTGAGTGCCTGTTGCTCAAGTGCCTGAATATACACATTCTGCATAGCTTTGGTAGCTGAATAGCTAGGAGCGGGGCCAAGACCTTTTGTTCCTGCAATAGAAGTGATGCAGGCGATATGTCCGTGCTTGATAGTTGAGAAATATCGATATGCCTCACCTACCATACGGGTGAATCCTAGACCATTCGTTTCTATGGTATGGAGTTCAATGCCACTCTCTAATGTGCGGTTTTGCTTGCCGATACCAGAAACATGTAGGTACAAGTCCATGCCTCCCATCTCAGTTATCAGTTGCTTTAGTTTTGCACCAGCATCTGTCTGGGTAATGTCTATCTTCGCGATGAAGATAAACTGATTTTGTTTCAGTTCAGTTTGCATTTCCTGGCGAATAGATATCAATCGTTCCTCACGCCTGGCTGCAAGCCCTACAGTCCATCCGTCTCTGATCAGCAGTTTGGCAGTCTCCATACCTATGCCGCTGCTAGCTCCCATGATGATAGCTTTATTCATGAATCCGTGTCGTGTTTTATGTTTTCGGACAACAAAGGTACTGCTAATTGTTAGAAGAAACAAATTTTTGAATCTCAAAATTATTCAGAAAGTTTGATTTTGTTTTTTTAGAAGACACGGGAAACTATGCTTGTTTTATGTATTGGGGTGTTGTAGTTTTGCTAATAAGCCAATGCAACCATCTTCTATCAGATCCAGTGCAAATTCAAAGTCTTTCTCATCACCATAATATGGGTCAGGTACAGTCTGCTGTCCTGGATGGTGTTCCAGATAATCTGCCAGGCAGATAACTTTGTTCTTGTCCGTATCTGTACGTGCCTGACGGGTTACATCATCATAATTCATGTAGTCCATCACTATAATATAATCGAAACGGTCAAAGTCTTTGAGCGTAAACTGTCTGGCATGACTGGAGAAATCATATCCACGTTTGGCACCGCAACTGCGCATTCTGTGGTCGGGTAATTGTCCTACATGCCAGTCACCTATACCGGCAGAATCTATTTTGTATAGGTGTGCACACTCTTGATGACTCACAAGTGACTTCATAACACCTTCTGCAGCAGGCGATCTGCAGATATTCCCCAAACAGATAAACAGTAATTTAGTTTTCATTCTTCTTCTATTTGATTTTGTTTGAGGTGCAAAGATAAGCTATTTTAGCGAGATATTAGAATTATTTTGTATCTTTGCATCGATTTCTAATTGAATTTAAATACGAATCAATATATGGAACAAGCTATTCTAAGGGAGAAAAAAATCATTCGCACAAGTTTAATAGGAATCTTTGCGAATATTGCCTTGGCAGCTTTTAAGGCTGGGGTAGGATTGTTGGCTAATTCAATCGCCATAGTGATGGATGCAGTGAATAATCTGAGCGATGCTCTGTCATCAGTGATAACTATCGTTGGTACTAAATTGGCCAATCTTCCTGCTGATAAGAAGCATCCTTATGGACATGGTCGTATTGAATATTTCAGTGCAATAATCATTGCTATGATTGTACTTTTTGCCGGTGTCACTTCTCTGATAGAATCCATCAAAAAGATTATTCATCCAGAAACAGCAGATTATTCTATTGTTTCACTCGTCATCATCTCTGTCGCTATCATTGTTAAATTAGTACTTGGCAGTTATGTGAAGAGGGTAGGAAAAACAGTGAATAGTGACTCCTTGGTAGCTTCTGGATCAGATGCATTATTTGATGCAATGATATCACTGGCTACATTATTGTCTGCTGTCGTGATGTTGGTATGGCATATATCTTTGGATAGTTGGTTGGCTGCTATCATTTCACTCGTCATCATCAAAGCTGGCGTTGAGATGGTGATGGCACCTGTCAATAGATTACTTGGCGTGAGAATTACTTCATCGTATACAAAGCAAATCAAGAAAGATGTGGCGACTGTGAAGGGCGTACTTGGTGCTTATGATTTGTTGATACATGAATATGGCCCACAGATGTCCGTAGGTTCTGTACATGTGGAAGTGCTTGATACGCTTACTGCCTGTGAGATAGATACAATTACGCGTAGAATACAGAAGTTGATAGCTAATAAATATGGTATTTTTCTGACAGTCGGTATTTATGCGGTGAATACGCATGACAACGAAAGCGCTCATATCGGTCATGAGATACGCCAGATAGCAGTCGCCAAAGAATGTGTGATGCAAACGCATGGTGTATATGTAAATCCTGAGGATAAGGACATAAAATTCGATGTTCTGGTGAGTTTTGATGCGGATGATGCTTTAAAGCTTCGCGAAGATATCATTCGTGAGATAGATGAGAAATACCCAGAATATCATGTGAGTGTAAATATTGACCATGACATTACTGATTAGGTGAAATTTTTTTTTCCTATATTACATATAATAAGGTGTAGTATACGAAATCTCAAAATTATCAATAACTTATGTCCTTCAGATGTTGAATTTGGTAAAAAACTGTTTATTTGGGAGAATAGAAGTAAAAAGCACACTTAAAAGCTATGATTTTGTCATAAAACAAGAAAATATTAGTTTTTTTATAATAATAATCATCTAAAAATTTGGATAGTATTGTTTTTTGCCGTACCTTTGCATCCGCTTTCGAGAATAAAAATCCTCAAAAAGGAATATTCAAGAACAGCAAAAGAAAGAGTTCTTTGAAAGATTTAACATAAACAGATAATAGTAGTACAA
>DAIRCP010000040.1:0-28711 GCA_036796635.1 Prevotella sp.
GCAACTTTTTAAGCATCAATTTATTAACTTTTTAATTCCGCCAACGGGTTATTATTATAATAATAATATAATTAAAAATCGAGAGCCCAACGAAATGGAAAATTTTGTAATACCCAAATAGATACTTTTGTGACTTGTTACCAATGTTACCAAAGTGATTGAAAAAGTGCCATCAAAAGTCGCCTGTTATTAGCCTGTCTTTAGCTGGAAGAAATTCGTCTTTGGCTGGAAGAGTTTTGCAGTTGCTATTAGAAAAGTTGTCACGTCTTACTGGAAAAAGTTGTCTTCTGTTCCCGGAAAGGTTATCTTCTGTTCCAGGATAGGTTGTCATGCTCGGATGGGGTTACTCGAATGAAGGTCATGGATATGAAGCGAAATAACCCCTTTCTGCATGTTATCAGGTGAAATTGATTAATTATGACGTGTGAATAAGATTTATTTTGATGATTCCGAAAAATAATGGCGGAAATATTTGGAATTGCCTTAAAAATGTTGTATCTTTGCATCGCTAATGAATTAAGGGATATGTTTATGGATGGCTTAAGGCTATGATAGTCAATGAAATACGGCGAAAAGGCTGGAAAATATTTTAATCGCGATAAAGAAGTATATTTATATTCTGTTATCTGTTTGATACATGTTGGGCTCATGCGAGAAAGATAAAGAATACAGTGACTATGACGAACCGGAAGGGCAAGGTTGCGGTGAGACACCGCACCCTTTGGCGGCACAAAAAAACTGTCCGCAGTACTTGTGCATACTACGGACAATCTTGAATATTTAAAGGCCAACGGTAAGGTCAGAGAAACTCAGAGATGGCAAGGATGCCGTGAAACGCGGCACCCTTTGGCGGACGAAAGTGATTATGCTGTATATACTTCCAGCATCTTGCCCGTGCCGCTCATCTCACAACCGGAAGTGGTGGCGGGCAGGAGTAGGGTATCGCCCTTCTTGACTGAATATTGATGGTCTATACAAAGGTTGCCTTCTGCCACCATGAGTATCACAAAACTGTCTAGCTGACTGTAATCTATCTCTTTCGTGCCGTCTATCTCATATACTGAGGTACAGAAGTAGGGACAGTCCACCAACGGTATACGTTCGTTCGTACGGTGCTGATAATGCGTCTGATAGTCGGGCTGAACCTGATAATCTATACATTCCGCTGCCTCTTCTGTGTGCAGTTGCCGTTCATGGCCCTGTGCGTCTTTGCGCTTGAAGTCGTAGATGCGGTAAGTTACATCGCTGGTCTGCTGTATCTCTGCCAGTCGGCAACCGGCGCCTATGCTGTGTATCCTGCCTGCGGGGAGGAAGAAGCAGTCGCCCTCTCTGACGGCATATTCCGCAAGGGCATCTGTGATGGTTCCCTGAGATACCATTTCCTTGTATTGCCAGGGCGTGATCTGCTTTCTGAGTCCAGCGCGAAGATGGGCATTTTCGTCGCTTTCCATCAGGTACCACATCTCGGTCTTTCCGCGGGGATAACCTCGCTTCTGTGCCATTTCATCATTGGGATGCACCTGGATGGACAGGTCTCTGTGTGCATCTATCATCTTGATGAGCAGGGGGAACTCATGGCCATAATGTTCGTAATTTCGTCTGCCCATGAGCGATTCTTTCTCTTGGTCAATCAACTGTGACAATGAAAGACCGTGGGCGGAACCACCGCTCACGGTTGTTTCATTATCCTTCACACCGGATATCATCCAGTGTTCACATCCCCAGAGGGCATTCTTCAAAATAGGCTCAAATCTATACATGACTGATTATGTTTGTATGCGATAAATAAGTTGTTGATTATAAAAACGCTGCAAAGATACAATATAATCATCAGATGCATTGGCACTATTTTGACCTATCCCGATACGATTTGGTTATCACCGGGAAAGTGTCCTCATTCTCTGATTACTTTGATGCCCTGTTGCGCCTCTGCGGAACAGGTGAGCAGCATATTACCAGATATATGCTCTCTTCTCAGGTTTGAGATAGAGTATGTTGCCAAACTTCACATGGTAGAGTTCATACCATCTGTCGATGTTCATCACGACTCCATTGACACGCTCCTTGGGCAGAGAATGCACATTCGTCTTATACAGATTGGCAGCAAGAGTATTATATTTGCCACGCCATACTTCGCCGTATGCCTGGAAGTATTTCTTTTCCTGCTTCACCAGTTCATCACCGCTATAGCCTTCCTTCGCCAGTTTCTCCATGTATGCCTGATAAGCCAGCAACATCCCGCCCAAGTCGGCAATATTCTCGTTTAAAGTCATGGTACCGTTATTATATACGTTGGGCAGTTCATCGGGCAGGACTTCCAACTGATTGTAACAGTCTATCAACTTCTGCTCTCTATCCTGATACTCCATCTTGTCTGCCACGGTCCACCAATTCTTATAATTGCCCAGTTCATCACGTTTGGAACCATCGGCATCAAATGCATGCGTTATCTCATGACCGATGCAGGAACCAATCATCGCATAATTATAGGCATCTGAATATTCTGTACTGTAATAAGGCTTCTTCAAGTATATCGGATATATGATAATGGAATTTTCGCAAGGATAATATGCAGCATTGTCTGTATTCAGATTATTACCGTCCCTGAGCATACATACATTAAATGACTGCTCTTCTACCGTCTTTCCTATAATGGATTTCTGAGCATTGAAATTGGCTTTTCTGATTGTCATCACATCTTCTACCAGCGAATGGCCTGCAAGTGTGGGCAGTCCCGCTTCTATCCAGTTGTCGGGATAGCCTACATTGAATACCATCTTGTCCAGTTTGGTGATGGCTTTAGCTTTGGTCGTAGCACTCATCCAGTCGAGTGCTTGGATGCGCTCCTTGCATACGGCAATCATCTCTTTGCATTTGGACACCATATCAGCCTTCTCTGCCGCCGACACGGTGTGTGTGGCATAGTCGTAAGATGCTATATAGTTCATATTGGTAGTATAGAAGTCATTCATCAAACCAGCAAGAGACACTTTTGTGGCAGCCGTCTGATTATATTGACTGATGGTCTGATGCGAGGTGTACAGATAATCCTGTGAGATATGCATCTGCAGATATGCCTTTATTTCAGCAGCCGTCAAATTAGCTATCTGTTGATAATAAGAAATAAGACTTTGATCAACAAATACCTGACTCTCATCTATGCCCAGTTCATGGAGAATGATATCCAGGAAGGCATAACCTGTATTGCGCGTCTTCATGCTGCTCAGAGGCAGTATCCCGTTCTGTACCTCAGGATGGGTGTCCAGATACTCCGGCGACAAGTCCACATCAGGTCTGCTCTTACTCAGCTTTTCCTGTACCTGACTAGCCAACTGTACTGTTTCCTTGGCTTTCCTGTCACTGAAGCCAGCTACCTTGAGCAGTGATGCAGGTGTCACCATGACAGAATCTATGTTTGTTTTGTCCAACAAAGCATAATAGACACTGGATTTGCTATATAAGTAGAGATGGAACAGGGGGGTATATCCCTGTTCCATCAAGTCGGCAAGCACCTTCCAGGCATCCTCACGTGTCTGTATCTGTTCAGTCATCGCCATCATCTTGTCTACGGCAAGCCTGGCTGCATCCGTGGTCTGGTCTATCTTGGCTGAGTCTGCCCAGAATGTGGCGATAGCAGGTGAATCCATCGCCTTGGTATATTGGGCAATGTACGCCTGAGACTCTCCACGGACTAATCCCCAATACGGTTTTCCGTCCAGATCACAATTCTTATACCATGTACCAATGCAGTACATAAAGAAGTTGTCACCGGGTGCTACGGTGGTGTCCATGTTTGCCGTGTATGGCCAAGGTTTGGTATCCACGGCGGATGGCACGATGTCGGTGCCATTGTCACTGCAGGCCGTCAACATCAGTGCGGCAGCAGCCATATAGAATAGTTGTCTCATTATCTGATTACCTTCTGTCCATTGTGGATATAGATTCCCTTGCGGGTAGGATTCTGCATCTTCATACCCTCCAGACTGAAGTATGGTCGTGTGGCAGTGGTGCTGCCTGCTACAGGAGTGCTGCTGATGCCATCGGTTTGTGGGAAAATATAACTCACGTATTCGTAATCTGTCAATTTCGAATCTTCATATAAGAAATAGACCACAGCATACACATATTCTACGCCATCCTCAATCTGTGGCACGGTGAGGGTAAAGCTCTGGGTTTGTCCGGCTGCTATTTGTCCGGTCTGTTTTACCTTCTTGATATATAGCAGACTTCTATCAGCAAGCAATTTGGCCAATACCAAGTAAACTGGACACTTATAATCCATCAAACTTGTATTCTTGATGACCATATTGATGGTGCTATCGTTTAATTGCTTGAAAGACACCATCTCCATTGTATATTTGGGTATAGTATCACAGATGGTCACATCCTGCGTACCGATGATATTGGTGCATAGGGTATCTGTGGCGAGGGCGAGATGATATGTTCCGGCTTCCTTTGGCTTGAAATAGAATTCCAACGAGTCCTTGCTGTTGGCTTCGATATAGGCACCTGTGAAATCTGCGGGTTTACCCCAGTCGTCGGTCTGACTGGCAAAGAGATATAGGGTACTGTTGAGTTCTTCACCCTTGTTGGTGACATGAGCGAAGGCATGTGCCTGATAGGTAAGTGTCTTCGGGGTTACAATCTGGATGGAATCCATCGTGAGGTCAAGGTCAGGGAAGCTGGTGGTCTTGATCTGCCCGGCAGCATCCACATCTACCTGCACGTATACATTGGAGGCGAAAGCACGCTTCCAGTCTGTGACATTTGGAATGCGGATAATGGGGAAAAGTTTATAAGTGCCTTGTGCCAGACTGGCTTCAGTCAGGTCTGTGGTGAACGATGTATTTCCTCCGTATTCCAGCTTGAGCGGATCTTCTGTGATGGTGACAGCACTGATTTTGCCATTGCTGTCATACTCTCCCCATCCGCACTGATACGAGATGTCTTGGTTATCCATCAAATAATTATTATAATCAACTGAAAGTGTCGTAGTATCGGCATCAATACCTAAACAATCAATAAATTCGGGTTCTGCCTTCTCGCCTGTGGGGGGCTGAATGCCTGTCATGGCGCTTACCCCCATATTATATGCTGAATTGGCTGCACTGCCACCAGAACCGGTACCATGCGGATTGAGAACTGCCAGACGGAAATAACTATTATACAAACCGCCCCATCCCCAATTGATATGAAACAGTCCGTTACCGTCATAGCCATCGCAGACGAAGGAATGCCCACCACTTGTAGTATTTCCTCCATAAAGTACGGGATTGCTTTCAGTAAGGGAAGCATATACAATACTGTCCCACTCACTGATGGTGTAAGATGGTCTGTTATAATATTTAATGTTTTGGTCATAACCGAAGTATGTCTTCAGTGCATAGATGGCTGGACCATCATTTGAATTGGATCCTTGTGAAGTATAATCCATCTGCTCACCTTGACCTACATATCTCATTAATGTAGCCACTGCCTGATCTTTATCGCCGGACTCTGGCATGGCATCCCAGTTGAATTTGACCGGCGGCAATGCCGGTACGTTGATCTTCTTCGTTTCTGTAGTATAAGCCGGTATGGCGGTGGTATTGGCTTTAGGCCACTGATGATAAGCCATAATCTGTGCCACTGATGTGGCTTCGCATCCAGTATAGCTTCTTGTGTCGTCGTCATTCGGACATAGGTCGTTATAGGGACTTATCTGATTCCATTTTGTCTGAATCAACGGAGCGATTTTGGCATGCTTCTTCACTCTGCAGATGGCAGCGGCACTGGAGGCATCCATCTGGGCTATCTGTGCAGCATAACCGTCGAGGAACGCCTGCATGTTTTGGGGGATGCTGGCGGCATCATACGTATCCGTGGTGGAATAGCCCAGCACAGGTTCTGTACGGTTATCACCAGAGATGACCACGAAACCCTTGTTGTTGGCTCCATTGAAGATATAATAAGCAGCATCCGTGGATGAGCCTGTGGTGGTACCCTGCGCACGGCGGGCAACACGGGCGGAGAGTTTCACGCCGCCGGAGATGGACATACCGTGTGACTGGAAGAAGGAGGCTGCCTCTGAGCGTGCATTCTCCAAGGTAACCTGTTGCGCCTGAGCGGAACAAGTAAGCAGCATAGCTGCCATTAACGTAGTTAATTTCTTCATATTGATGTATTTAAGTCTATGTCAGCAAATTGCAGGGTGGGCATTGATTAACTAATCAATTATTTTTTATTTAATCTTCATGCCTAAGTGGTGGGCCGCGAAACCGTACAGATCGGCATATTCCTCCAATTGCTTGCTTATTGGTTTTCCACCGCCGTGACCAGCCTTGCTGTCTATGCGGATAAGCACAGGTGCAGGACCTGCCTGACATTGCTGTAAGGTGGCGGCAAACTTGAAGCTGTGTGCCGGTACCACACGGTCATCATGATCGGCTGTGGTAATGAGTGTGGCAGGATAACTCACACCCTTCTTCAGGTTGTGAAGCGGTGAATAACTCCTGAGGTACTCAAACATCTCCTTGGAATCGTCGGATGTGCCGTAGTCTGAGGCCCAGTTCCAACCGATGGTGAACTTATGATAGCGCAGCATGTCCATCACGCCTACCATCGGGAGACATACTTTATACAGGTCGGGACGCTGCGTCATGCAGGCGCCTACCAGCAGACCGCCGTTGCTGCCGCCTAAGATGGCCAGATGGTTCTTGTCTGTGTATTTATTGCTGATGCACCATTCTGCCGCAGAGATAAAGTCATCAAATACATTCTGCTTGTGCATCTTGGTTCCTGCCTCGTGCCATGTCTCGCCGTATTCGCTGCCGCCACGAAGATTGACCAGTACATAAATGCCGCCATTCTCCAGGAACGGTATGCGGATGGCTGAGAAAGAAGGCGGGAGGGCGATGTTGAAACCACCGTAGCCATAGAGCAGAAGCGGATTCTTACCGTTCAGTTTGAGTCCTTTCTTATAGGTGATGAACATCGGTACGCGCGTGCCGTCTTTGCTGCTGAAGAATATCTGTTTTGTCTCGAACTCGTTTTGCTTGAAAGCTACCTTCGGCGTCATGAACACGCTGCTCCTGTCGTGGTCTGTGTCATACTGATAAATAGAACCGGGTACGGTGAATGAACTGAATGAATAGAAACATTCCTTCCGGTCATACTCACCGGCGAAATCCGCAGAACCTACTGACGGTAACTGGATTTCACAGATTCTCTTGCCGTCGATGGAGTAGAGATAAGCGTGTGTGCAGGCATCCTTGCTGTAGGTGAGTATCATCTTGCCGTCAGTAAACGTCACATTATTCAGTACATCCTGAGCCTCGGGTACCACTTCCTTCCAGTCCTTGAAACCCGGATGATTGATATCGGCCAGCATCAGACGGTTTTTCTGTGCACCGTCATTGGTAAAGATGAAGATACTGTCGCCTATGGTCTGCACGGGGTCATATACCTTATTCATATTGTTCGTCATCTGGATGAACTGCGATTCAGGTCTGCGCAGGTCACGTACATACAGATTGTTGCCTGACCCTGCTCCTGCTTCAGACAGATACATCACTGTCTCTTCCTTGTTGGTATGTATGGAATAGAAGCGGAGTGGATTGGTAGGATTCTGATAGAACAGCACATCGGCACTCTGCGGGGTTCCTATTTTGTGATAATAGATTTTATGTACCTCATTCTTTACACTGTAAGCATGTTTGTCGGGTGCATCATAGGCACTATAATAGAAACCGTCGCCCCGCCAGGTTGCAGAAGTGAACTTTGCCCATGTGATATGGTCAGCCAGATCTTTGCCTGTAGTGACATCTCGTACATAGATTTCATTCCAGTCGCTGCCGCTGCGGCTGATGGTGTATGCCATATATTTGCCGCTGGCGGAGAAGGTCACTGTCTTGAGTGCCACAGTACCATCCGAACTCAATGTGTTAGGATCCAGGAATACACGCTGCTCACCGCCTAACTTGTCCATCTGATAGAGTACCCCCTGATTCTGCAGACCGTCGTTGCGGTAAATGTACCATTTGCCATGTTTTTTGAATGGAGCCTCCATCTTTTCGTAATTGGACACTTCTGTCATTCGTTTAAGCATTTTGGTTCTTTCGGGTATCTGCTTCATGTAATTGTTGGTAACTGCATTTTCCTGCTGTATCCATTTTTTGGTAGCCTCGCTGTTGTCGTTCTCCAAAGGACGGAACGGGTCGGCCACTTTGACACCAAAATATTCATCCACTGTACCATCATGAGGTGCCTCCGGATATTTGATTCCCTGAGCCATAGCCAATGAAACTGTCATGGCGCAAGCTGATGTGATAACAATTCTTGTGTTCATTGATTTATTATATATATACTACTTAATTTTCTTTATTGCAAAAATAACAAAAAATCTGCAAACAATATCATAATTAGCTGAGTTTTTTGTTGTGTGCGGGCACAAATGATTGATATAAATCAAGAATGAGTGCATTTTCTACACTTTTAGATTTCATTTCATTGTGGATTTGAATTTTCGTCGTACCTTTGCATCGTCAAAAGGTTAATAGATTGTTTTAGGTTAGTAGTAATATTTATAGTTTTAGGTTTTTAGTTATTGGTATTAAGATTGTTAGGGAGTAAGACATACCGTCGTGATGATGGACAGTTTTACAATTTTTGAAAGGAGATTAGTTAGATGCAGTAGCCGTAAGGTTGCTGCATCTTTTCCTTTTTATATTTGTCAATTTTCTTATTTCACTTCAAATTCCGTCTTTTTTATGTTTCTTTTATCCTTTTTCCTTTGTGAATTCAGTGATTTTTTGTACTTTTGCATGAACATAAATGTATAGACCGCGAATAACATTGAATGAAGATGGAAAAAACAGATTTGGCTTTGGATGTAATTACATCCAAAGTGTGTGAGATTGCACGTAAGGCAGGAGCCTATATGCGTGAGGAACGGAAGAAATTTTCGCTCTCAGCCGTGGAGCGTAAGCATGACCATGATTATGTATCTTATGTGGACAAATCATCTGAGAGGATGATAGTAGCACAGTTACAGGCCCTGATGCCTGCTGCCGGATTCGTGACCGAGGAAGGAAGTGCCCAGTATCAGAATGAAGAATATCTATGGGTGGTGGACCCTCTGGATGGTACTACTAATTATGTGCATGGATATATGCCTTATGCGGTGAGTATTGCCCTGTGTAAAGGTACTGAGATATTGTCGGGCGTGGTGTACGATGCTGTGAATGATGAATGTTTCTTTGCATGGAAATCCGGAGGCGCCTGGCTGAACGGTCAAGCCTTACATGTGAGTTTCCTGCCAATCAAGGAAGCGCTCCTTGGACTGGAACTGCCTTATAATGCAATTGGTTACAGACAGATGGGACTGAGTCTTATCCGTAATTTCTTCGGTTATGCGGGTGGTATCCGTATGAATGGTTCCGCTGCCATGGCACTCTGCAATGTGGCTGCCGGGCGACTGGACGGATGGATAGAGAAATATCTGGGCAGATGGGATTATATGGCGGGTGCCATCATCATAGAGGAAGCGGGTGGCAAGGTCACAGACTTCAACGGTTCATCCGCTTATCAGATGGGTGATGAGATTATCGCCTCCAATGGTATCATCCATGATGAACTGGTGAAAACCGTGAAAAAATATAATCATGCCTGAGGGCAACAGCCGACTTTCTTAAGTGGACATCAGATGATATTGAAATGGCGTAGTGCATTCATCACGCCATTGTCATCCACATCCGTCGTCACATAATCGGCTGCTTGCTTGAGTGAATCCAGTCCGTTGCCCATGGCAATACCGATGCCAGCTTCGCGGATGATGCTCAGGTCATTGCCGCCGTCGCCGAAAGCAATGGTATGGCTGATGTCTATATTCAGATACTCAGCCATGGTAATCAGTCCTTTCCCCTTGTCGGCCTCCTTGGCTGTGATATCGGTAAATTCCGGATGCCATCTGCCTGAGGTGCAACGGGGCACTTTTGCCATGAGCTCCTGTTCATGATGCTCCGGGAAGAAGGGTGTGAGCTGCAGTATCCGCTGTTGCAGCACAGGTGCAACAGGTGCATGGATATCAAGTGCCGTGACTGCCAGTTGTTTGCAGAAGATACGTTCCACACTTTCTTTCAGATTATACACGGCAAGGTCTTTCTCGCCCACCACGATGCAGGCGTAGCCATGCTCTCTGCAGTCATCCAGAATGAAGTCAACATCGGCCTTCTGTATAGGATGGCAGCACACCTCCTCATTGCCTACAAAGCAGTAAGCGCCGTTGGTGGTGATGTATCCGTCAATAAGATGTGAGATGGCCCCCAGATTGGTGATGAGGTTGATGGGGCGTCCCGTAGAGATATACACGCTGGCACCATTGGCTTTCGCCAGTGTCAGTGCATCCACCGTACTCTGCGGTATCTCATGGGTGGTGAAACTCACGAGGGTGCCGTCTATATCAAAAAACAATGCGTAATTTGTATTATCCTTCATACATCAATCCTCTTTTAAACCGTATTTCTCCTGTTTTAATTGTCTGTCTATGTGACTGCAAAGGTAGTACAAATTATCTGGGAATATCGTGATTTAACATAATTTGTAGGGATAATCCCATGTCTTTTGTTCTGAATCAATGATTTTTACTTACCTTTGCATCCGTCTGCCATAGCGTGTATAATTGCTATGGATTAAAAAGAGGTAGAGATGGAAAGTATCAAGCAATTTGTAGAGAATATCATTCAGATGTGTGGTCTCAGCGGTCCTGCTGTACCCATCGTGCGACATATCTCGTTGGTTATCGTAGTCATCCTGCTGGCGGCATTGAGTTTTATCATCTGTCGCCGACTGTTGTTGCCGCTGTTCAACAAGGTGATTTCGCGGACAGGTGCCAAATGGAATGACGTGGCCATGGTGTCAGTGTGCCGTATCGTACCGGCCATCGTGGTGTGGATGCTGCTCCCGCTCGTATTTTATCAGTTTCCTACAGTCAGGGAAATCGTGGCGCGCATCACTGCCATCTATATCACGGTGATGGCTACAAGGGCTATGCTTGCCTTCCTGGATATCTTTGAGAATTTTGAGACTGACAACCGCTCTGCTACCCAACAGTATCTCCGTTCACTTCGGGGTGTGCTCAGAATCGTGATTGTCATTGTGGGTGCCGTGGTGACGATAGCCATCCTGGTGGATAAGAGTCCTATGTCGCTCTTTGCCGGACTGGGTGCTACTTCCGCCATACTGATGTTCGTATTTAAGGATACGCTCACGGGACTGATTGCAGGTATCCGACTCACCAGCAACAATATGGTACATAAGGGCGACTGGATAACGGTGTCTAAAGCCAATGTAAATGGTATCGTGGAGGATATCTCACTGACCGTGGTGAAAGTGCGCAATTTTGACAATACCATCGTGACAATTACTCCCCAGACACTCGTGGAGGACTCCTTCCAGAACTGGATAGGCATGCAGCAGAGTGACGGCCGACGCGTGAAACGACTGGTGTATTATGACTTCCGCAGCATCCGGGTGGTGGATGATACCATCCGTCAGCAGTTGATTGCCCGTCATTATTTCACGGAGACAGAACTTGCGGAGATATCACAGTCGCAGCAACATTCACACGGACAGGATGCGCCTGTGAATCTTACGCTCTACCGCACATATATGGAGCGCTATCTGTCTGAACGTGTGGATGTATGCAGTGACATGACACTTATGGTGCGCCAGTTGGAAGCTACCAATACTGGGCTGCCTCTGGAGTTCTACTTCTTCCTGAAACAGAAGAACTGGACCGAATACGAACATCACCTGGCAGAAATCATGGAACATATCTATGCCATCACGCCTGACTTTGGACTCACCATCTATCAGCAGTATCCCGAACAATAAATCCGACATGCAGAAGAACAAAAAAATACTCATATTCGATTTCGATGGTACCATTGCAGATACCAATAAGTTGATAACTACCACCATGCAGCAGACGCTGGAAGCGATGCATCTGCCCAAAAAGAGCAGAGAGGAATGTAGCAAGACCATCGGACTGCCGCTCGCCGACTGTTTCCGTGCGATGCTCCCCCTGTCAGCTGAAGAAGGTCAGGCATGTGCCGATACCTATCGCGAGATTTTCAATGTGAATAACTGTCCTGGTGCCGTTCCGCCATTCCCTGGGGTAATAGATGCACTTCGCCAACTGCATGATGCGGGCAACATCCTGACTGTAGCAACCAGCAGGAGCCATCATTCCGTGACTGACTTTCTGCACGACCTGCAGATAGAACCGCTCATCAGTTATGTGCTTGGGGCAGATGATGTAGTGCGGGCCAAGCCCGACCCCTATCCTGTGGAGAAGACCCTGCAGCACTTTGGCTGTATACCGGATGATGCCTGGGTGATAGGCGACATGACGTATGATATCCTCATGGGCAAGCGGGCCGGTGTGCATACCTGTGGTGTGACTTATGGCAACGGAACACGTGAGGAACTGCTGGAAGCAGGAGCGGAAAGCGTGGTGGATACGATGGATGAATTGCTGGATTTACTCAGCTGACAGACCGCCGACAACACCTTTTTGCGTCCTTTTCACAAAGAAAATGCCACAAACGGTTATGATTATGCAAAATAAGTAGTAATTTTGCACTCAGTATGTATTATATATCAAAAAGAATGGAGATTGCTGTAGCTCATCAACTCCAGTTGAGTTACGAAAGCAAGTGTAACAGATTGCATGGACACAATCTGATAGTGACAGTTTATTGTAAAGCAGAGCAGTTGAACAGTGACGGAATGGTATGCGACTTTAAACATATCAAAGAAGCTATTCATGGTAAATTGGATCATACATTTCTTAATGATATATTGCCCTTTAACCCGACAGCAGAGAATATTGCCAGCTGGATAACAGAGCAGTTTCCTGAGTGTTATAAGGCCAAAGTGCAGGAGAGTGAAGGCAACATCGCTGTATATGTGAATGATAACAAAACAGACGGGAGAGAGGCACTGTGAAGGAAGAAAAAGTGAAGCCAGGAAATGGTCTTTATAGAGTCAATGAGATATTTTATTCGTTACAAGGTGAAGGGAGATGGACTGGAAGGGCTAGTATCTTTATCCGTTTCGCAGGTTGCAATCTGAACTGTCCTTTCTGTGATACGGATTACAGCGAAGGAAAAGTGATGTCAACCTCACAGATTATCAAGGCTTTAGCTAAATGGAAATGTAATTATGTGATTCTCACAGGTGGCGAACCCACTTTGCAGGTGGATGAAGATTTGGTAATCGCTCTCCATGAACATGGTTATATGCTGTCTATGGAAACTAATGGTACAAGACGTATACCCGGTGGCATAGACTGGATTACCTGTTCACCCAAACAGGGTTTTCTCTCTGCGAAAGCAGCTCGCGTAGTGTTACATCAGGTACAGGAGCTCAAGGTGGTCTTTGATGGTATTCATCCTGTGAAAGATTATGGTATCATGGCATTCTTCTATTATATTCAACCCTGTGATACGGGTGACCCTGAGAAGAATAAGGTTATTATCCAGAAGGCTGTGGAGTTTATCAAGAAGAATCCAGGTTGGCAGCTCTCTTTACAAACCCATAAGATACTGGATATCAAATAGATTAATAGATATCAGTAAACTTACAGGCCATTAATTAATTAATTAGAATAAAGAAGAGACATCTGATAAGCACTTCACTTATCGGATGTCTCTTTTCTTGTACTCAATTTCTTAGTTACAGATTTCTGCCGACAATTATTTCAGTTCTATCTGTAGTGATTTCAGTTGGTTGTCAGCAGAACTGTTACCATAGTACAGCTGATATTTACCTGGTTTGGCACGCATCGTATTGGTCTGAGCATCCCATAGCGTAAAGGCATCCGCACTGAGCGGAATATCCACCTGTGTGGTTGCACCGGCTTTCACATCCACCCGTCGGAAAGCCTTGAGTGACTTGATGGGTCCGTCAGCATCGTTGATATCTTTTACATATACCTGGATAATCTCCGTTCCGTCCTGTTTGCCCTCATTGGCCACTGGAATCTGCAGATTCACAGTCTCGCCCACGTTGGCAACCGTTGTAGAGAGTTGAGCCTTACCTATTTTAAAGAAGGTGTAACTCAGTCCGTAACCGAAGGGGTAGAGCGCATCATTCATATAGCGATAGGTGCGGCCCTTCATGCCGTAATCCTCGAAAGCAGGCAGTTGTGCCGTACTCTTATAGAACGTCACCGGCAGTTTTCCGCTTGGATTATAATCCCCGTAGAGCACATCGGCAATAGCTTCGCCACCTTCCTGTCCGGCATACCAACTCTGCAGGATGGCATCACAGGTAGCCGTTTCCGGTTCCAGTGCAATGGCACTGCCCGAACAGCACACGAAGATAACCTTCTTCCCTGCCTCATGGAGTGCCTTCAGAAAGTCGCGCTGCACCTGAGGCAGTTCGATATTGGTGCGGTCACCACCCTTGAAACCTTCCACCTGTACAGGCATCTCCTCACCTTCCAGTGCAGATGAGATACCGCCCACGAAGATAACCTTGTCTATACCGTCCAACTGCTTGATCATCGACTGATAATCCACAGGCTCTTCAGTACCGATATTGATTTTCAGATTGGCGCCCCATGTATTCACATAAGCGAACCGTACCTCTATCTGATATTTCTTACCAGCTTCCACCTGCAGTGGCGTGCGGGTAGGAGTAGTACGCCAGGTATGCAGTTTCTGTACCTGTTTGCCGTTCACATATACCTGGAAGTCACCGCAACCTTCCACATTCACGACTACCTCACCGGAGGACTTCGGAGTGAGCACCGTCTCATATTTGGCGCTGAAGTCTTCTATCTTCACCCCGGGAGCAAAGTTGTGCATGCCGGCAGTAGTCACTGCCAATGGATTGATGTAATATTCCGTTGTCACGGGTTTACCGTCCATCTGGGTGTTGTTCCAGAAGATACCGCGCAGACCCTGATGACCATTGATGCTACACTGAGTCAAGAGCGAGTTCACCACCTTCTTGTCCACCAGTTCACAACCCTTGAAGCTCACCAGTTGTTTCTGTTTCATCCTGATGCCGTCCAGTATGGTGATGGTATGATTCGGTGTACCGTTATAGTTTCCCCACATCATCGGTTTATCGTCGATGTTGGGACCAATCACGGCGATGCGCTCCTTCTTTGTTTTCAGCGGCAAGATATTATCCGTATTCTGCAGGAGTACCTGACTCTCGCGTGCCATCTGCAAAGCCAACTCCCTATGCTCTTTGCAGTCCATCACAGAAGCTGGTATCTTGGACCATTCCACGAGTTTCGGGTCGTCCATCTCGCCTAGTTCAAATCTTCCTTCCAGCAGTCGGAGCACATGTTTATCCACCTCCTTCTCCGTGATGAGTCCGCGCTTCACGGCATCAGGGATGCTTTTATATGCATATTCGAATCCGCACTCCACATCCGTTCCTGCCAATGTGGCTTTGGCGGAAGCATGTACGGCATCGCTGGAGGCATGATGCGAACTGAAGATGTCTGTCACGGCACCACAGTCGCTCACCACGAGATACTTGAATTTCCAGTCATCACGCAGAATCTGCTGGAGCAGTCGGTTATTGCCGCAGCAGGGTTCATCGTCCAGTCGCTGATAGGCGCACATTACTTCGCGCACCTGGGCTTTCTCCACAAGTGCCTGGAAGGCAGGCAGATATGTCTCCCATAAGTCACGGGGTGACAGATCGTTGATATTAGCGGTGTGCCGTGTGTATTCAGGACCGCTGTGTACGGCATAGTGTTTGGCACAGGCCCACAGTTTGCGATATTTACTCGTTTCAGGGCCCTGTAGTCCGCGCACCACCGCGCAACCCATCACAGAAGTGAGGTAGGGGTCTTCCCCATACGTCTCCTGACCGCGTCCCCAACGGGGGTCACGGAAGATATTGACATTCGGGGTCCAGACAGAGAGACTGTGAAACTTCTCATCCTCTCCGCCGTTGAGCATGCGCTTGTTGTATTGGGCGCGCATCTCATCGCTGGCTGCCGTGAAGATACGTTGCAACAGCGCATCATCGAAGGATGATGCCATGGCAATCGGTTCAGGAAATACGGTAACGTTGCCCATGTTGGCAGCGCCGTGCAGTGCTTCGCTCCACCAGAAGAACTTCTTGATGCCCAACCGCGGGATGGCGGGTGACTCATCGAGCATCAGCGATGCCTTTTCCTGTAGGGTCAGTCTTCCCAATAGGTCCTGTGCACGCGCTTGTGCGCTCAGTTGTGGATTCTGGTAGGGATACGTCTGTGCTGTCGCTCCCTGTACGATACTCAGGGATAAAAATGCGACAACTGTTAGTACGGTTACTTTTCGATTCATAATGATTTTATAGATGGTGTTAGTGAAAAAATGTCTTGGTCTGTATCGGATACGGTCCGTTTAGGGCGGAATGTAGTGCGTTGCTATTTCAGAAATTTGCAGGTGGCAGTATGTCCTTGCCCGTCAGTAGCTTTGGCGATGTAACAACCGCTGTTGAGCATCGTCACGGGTATGAAGGCACAACCATGGTTGAGGTTGACAGTAATGGAAGTCATCTGTTGACCGCTCAGCGTGTAGATGTTTATCGTTGCCGTCGTGATGTTACCGCGCAGAATCAACTGTCCGGCAGCATACGTGAGTTGTGCTCCGCCAGTCTGTGCAGCCACAGTCTGTACGATACCCGTCTTCGTCTGTTCTGCTACCTTGGTGGTATAGGTACCTATCAGGTTCCTACTGCCCGGTGTAGGTTTGTTCATACTGTAGATGGTGTTGCCGCCATCCACATATCTGCCGATGGACGTATAGGCATCATGAGCCGGATACGTGATAGAGTCTGTCCAAGTCTTGTCAGCTGAAGTCAGGGCTACGATTCCGCCTTCACCTGCCAGTTTGAAGGAAGTATGAAGGTTACGCGACGTTTTGTTTTTGTCGCACCATACGATGAGATATCCGTGGGCAGGAATCACTGTCACCGCATTGGTCGAACCTTTCGAGAGTTGACTCTTCGTCAGATTGGTGGCATCATCGCTCAGATACATACCTTCCACATCCTGCGCCTTGGCAGTCGTATTGTAGAGTTCCACCCAGTCTGTCTTTTTACCGTAATCATTCACAAATACATCATTGGCAGCACTGATTTCATTGATACGTACTGGTGTGAAACCTTCTGCTGTAGCATTTGCTGTTGCCTGATAAGTGGCAGTGAGGGTGAAGTCTGAACTTGGCATGTCTATCTCCGCATCAGTGGAGTATATTGCATTGTTGGCATTGCGCCATCCCTTGAATGTGTAACCTGCGGGAGCCACAGCCTGTATCTTCATGGGTGAGAAGAGGGTGCCCATGAAACTGCCTGTAGGTACGTCAATGCCGTTGATAAGGATGCGCGCACCGTCTACATTGCTCTTCAGGGTGGCACTGCACTTGGTGGCACTGCTCAGATACATAGGTGAATATTTCTGCAGTGTGGTCATCATCGTACTGTTGCGTGTACTCAGTGCCGTCTTCATATCATTAGCGGTATAGGCTGGCGACTCATTGTTGAGTGCCATCTGCGGTGTGACGATGGCGGTGAGACTGTCGATGATGGCAGTGGCACGGGTTGACTCGAATACGCTGCCGCCCATGATGGAATAGGTATCGATGAATCGACGGCGGAAGTTCTCATTTTTGAGCAGATTGCGGAATATTGTCACAAATTTGATTTCGGCAGTGATGCGGTCTTTGCCGTTATAGAGTTGGTCGAAGGTGTATGTATTCTTGTAATCGAAGAGATTGAATACATCGCTGGTATTGAAGGCGAAGTCCAGGTCCAGGGTAACCAGGCGGAACTTGCCGCCATCCAGATAGCGGAATCCCTTCACATTGTTCTGTGGCCAGTCAGTAGAACCCAGATACATCTCCATTGCCATATAGTTGATATATTCGTCTATGTCCAGTTGCTGTTGTATCTCGGCATACGTATCACTGTTAGCAGCTGTTGCCGACAGGTCATAGAGTCGGTTGAAGGCATCCACCGTACCGCACATCTGTACATAACCGCTGTCGGGATTAATCTCAAATTGGTCTATCTGGTCGTCATCCCAACCGTAGTTGGCATATACATAGTGCTTATTGTTCGGTTCGCGCATGTTAAGCACGCCGATATATTTACCGTTGATGAATTCATGTACGGGTTGATAACTCTGACAGTCGATGTCGATGCCTGAGGTCTGGCAGATAGTCTGCAGGGCAGCGTCCTTGATGCGGCAGTAGTTATCGTTGCCGCCATTGCGTATCTGTAGTGTACGGTTGCGGATATACGGTTTTGCAGAGAAGAAGGGATAGGGCAGATTTTTATTGCCGCCTAGTTCCTTGTCACCTTTCAGCTTGAAGGAATGAGGTGTAAATGCGCGGCTCCATCCGCCGCACATCTCTAGGTTCACATCCTGGTTCAGTGCCATCTGTCCGTCGGCAGTGAGGTAAGAGAAGTTCACGGGTCTGTCCCATTCCATGTTCCAGTTGCAGGGATATGCCTTGCCGTTACCTGCCACACCGTTTTTCCCCTGTACCATCACTCCCAGCGAATCGCTGTAGAGGAAGTTCGGGTCGCCCACCACACTGATCACCGGCAGCGCATAGTCTTTATTGCGGAGCAGGTATGAACGGGTAGTCACATTGCTGGGCAGACTGCCGTCCTGGAAAAGGCGGAAGCGGTAGTTGGTCGTGGCACTGACCGTGAATTTACCGGTAGCGGATGTAGTGCCATTGGTGAGAGTCGGCAGCGTACCATCAGTGGTATAGCGCAGGGTTGCGCCCGTTGGGATAGTCACCTGCACGCTCAGCGAACTGCTGAATAACTGCGAACCCTGGTCTACAACCGGTGCTGCCAGTTGACTGGTACTGAAAGTGCTCTTCATATTCGTATAACCGGGTGTGGGATAGGCAGTCTCCGCCCATGTATCTCCAGCATCGGTTGTTCGGGCATAACTCACCCGCTCCTTACAGGCAGGGAAAGTTGCACTTGTTATCAGGTTACCGTTGGCATCACTTACATAGAGCGTGCCACCATCCGTATCTAGTTTGAAGGTTGCATTGTTGGCATTCACCTCATTGCTGTCCAGCCAGAGCAGTCTGAATCCCTTGGCAGGTATAACCCCGATAGTGTTGGGCATGCGCCACTGCTTCAGGTTGGTGGTATTGTCGCTCAGATAAAGACCGGCAAGTCCCGCAGCTTCATCCGTAGGATTATAGATTTCCACCCATCCGTCGAAGTTATAGGCAGGACTCACATATTCATCCACGTTGCCCGCCATGATTTCATTGATGATGAGTGAAGCAGCTGTAGCGTCATGACGTGTCACCGTCACAGGAATAGTACATTTCACATTGCTGCCGTCTGTACTCTGTGCCGTGATGTTGGCAGTACCCTCGCCGGCAGAAGTCACAAGTCCGTTGGCATCCACAATAGCCACGTTGGTATCACTGCTGCTCCAGGTTAGAGATGGAATGGTAGCATTGGCAGGCAATACAGTGGCAGAAAGTTGTTTGCTCTCGCCCAGTATCATACTGAGTGAAGTGGCAGACGGCGTGATAGAGGTTACAGGTACCAGTTCGGCATACACCTCCAGTTTGAAGTTGGTGAAAATACACCAGTTACTGTTATTATAAGTACTGTTGGCAATACCGATATTCACATCGCCGCCGCTGTGTGTGAAAGTCATCGAGTTCTGATAGGCACTCTGGTCGAAAGCCACCCTGGCACTCTCCATCGTATTGGGGAAATAGATGGTGCTTCTGCCTGAAGAATAAGCCCAGCAACTGTTGGCCAGATTGGAAGAGAACGACTGTGAATAGATACTTGCCATACTATGTTGCGTACTTCCCGCATACAGATAGGCAGGGATTGTCTCCGAACCGTTGCGATAATCCTGATAAGAAGAACTGTTGTCACCGCAGCGGTAATAGCCCTGTACGGACAGACGGTATTGTCCCTGTGGCAGCGACTTGACAGTCTGATGCACATCGAAGGTACCGTTCCAGAATTCCATCGCCTCACAGCGTACCGTATTGCTACCGCCGTTAGACTTGAAGGTCCATCCAGTATTGCTGTTGCCGCTGAAGTCAGCGTTGGTTACATATTGGCTGGTCACATCTATCCATGATTTGGCGGCATGGCTGCTGTTGCTCGTCAGGAATAATAAACCTGTAAGTAGAAATGTATAATAGAACTGTTTCATCAGTTATCGGTTTTTTAGTCTATTTGTTGTTAGTCTTTGTATTTGGCGTCAAATTTACACCAAATTATTGAGAAAACCAAATAATATCTGTCAAACTTGCGCCGAAGATACAAATTAGAAGTGAATTGATACAAATTCCAGCTGTCATTTTTTGTTGTTTTAATTCTAAAATTAAGTAAAAATGAGCCTTTTTCGTAGTTAATTTAGTTTAAATATTTAATATCTAGAGGTACGTTATTTGAAGAAAAAACATTAATTTTGAAGTGAAATTCAAATCAATTAAATCATAAAATTATGTCTAAAACAGTAGATTCTCAGATTGAAAAAAGTAAAGTTCTCATTAGTGCGTTGAAGAAGAAATACGACGAAGTGAAGGACAAAGGTATAAAAATGAACGACCTGGAAGAAATGGAACATCAGTTGGAGCAGTTGAAACAGGCAAATGCTGTCTGTGAAGAAATGAGACAGAAATTGTCCGCTCAAGTAAGACATTCCAATGACATGCTGGATGCCGTAAAAGAAGTGTTCAAGCAGAAGAAGGAAATTATCAAGGGATATTATCCTCAGGAGCGCTGGATGGATTACGGCGTGCAGGACAAGCGATAAACAAACAGAAAGGGAGCGCTTCCAACTGATTCGGAAGCGCTCCCTGTTTTTTATATATTCCCCATCAAAGGGAATACTTGTTTCAAATACAAATTATTTGAAAGGATTCTCTGTTGGATAAGGCAGGTTCTTAGGCTGGTTGTAAGCGATGTCTTTTACGCCCATAAACTTGAATACCTCGAAAAGGAACTTACCTACGTGAGAGAATGCTACGGCTCCGTGGTGTGGGTAACCCTTCTGAATCAGTACGTGACGATAGAAGCGTCCCATCTCAGGAATAGCGAAGATACCGATACCGCCGAATGAACGGGTTGGTACGTCGAGTACTTCTCCCTCGGCGATGTAACTGCGCAGGTTGCCCTCTGAGTCGCACTGTAGACGATAGAATGTGATGTCGCTGGCTGCGATGTCGCCTTCCAGAGTACCACGGGTGAAGTCTGGTTTGCCACCATTCTCCAACAGACGGTTCTGGATGAGCTGATACTTGATGGCACGTGTAGAACACATCTTGCACTCTGGGGTATTGCCGCAGTGGAAGCCCATAAAGGTATCGGTAAGTGAGTAGTTGTACTTGCCCTTGATATCCTCATCATAGATGTATTTAGCTACAGAGTTATTGATGTCGAGCAGAGTGACGGTATCATCTGATACGCACATGCCGATGTACTCTGAGAGTGCGCCATAGATATCTACCTCGCATGATACGGGGATACCACGGCTTACCAGACGGGAGTTGACATAGCAAGGTTCGAAACCGAACTGACTTGGGAAAGCTGGCCAGCACTTGTCGGCAAATGCCACATACTGACGTGAACCCTTATGATTCTCTGCCCAGTCCATCAGAGTGAGTTCAAACTGTGCCATGCGGGAGTTGAGTTCTGCATAGTACTTACCAGGTCCCATCTCTGCTTCCATTTCCTTGCAAACCTCAGGAATACGTGGATCGTTGGCGTGCTGCTTGTAAGATACGAGCAAATCCAACTCAGAGTTTTCCTCTATCTCTACGCCCAGTTCATACAGCCCCTTGATAGGAGCGTTGCAGGCGAAGAAGTCCTGTGGACGTGGACCGAATGTAATAATCTTCAGACCCTTCAGACCGATGATAGCGCGAGCTACCGGTACGAAGTCAGCCATCATCTTGGCTACATCGTCAGCTGTGCCTACTGGGTACTCAGGAATATATCCTTTGAGATGACGCATCCCCAGATTGTAAGAGCAGTTAAGCATACCGCAGAATGCGTCGCCACGACCATTGATCATGTCGCCGTCGCCCTCAGCTGCTGCTACAAACATGACAGGACCGTCGAAATTCTTTGCAATCAGTGTTTCTGGTGTCTCAGGACCAAAGTTGCCGAGGAATACAACCAGTGCATTGCAACCGTTGCTCTTTACGTCGGCTACAGCCTTGAGCATGTCCTGCTCGTTTTCTACTGTAGTGGTGCAGTTGTATAAATCACCTTTGTACTCTTTTACGATGTTTTCACGGCGCTGTGTAGACAGGGCGATAGGAAAACAGTCACGACTTACGGCGATGATGCCGAGTTTTACCTGGGGAATGTTATTGCTAACCATAATAATATAATGTTTTAGTTTAAAATTGTTTCTTATGCAAAGATAGCCAAATATTCGGTATGCGCGAACGATTCGGCCATCTTTTTCTATTATCGGTTGCAAAATTACACCTTTTTCACGAAATAATCCTCTCTTGATGTTACATAAACTTTTCCATTTGTTTCACAGCCGCTTATTTATCATGAATTCAGGTGCCCGGTACGGTGCAGCACGCCCCATGTCTGCAGTTCGCCCTTGATAGCTCGCATATAACTCTTGAAGATGACGTAATACATAATCCATCGATAGAAGAACCTTTGTGGGATAATCCAGAGGAGTACCCATAGTTTCTCATGCTCGAAGATATATGCCATGATAGACACGCTGCTGTCTACTGCCAAGAAGAGGAGGTAATACACAAGTATCTGCTGCGCATTGCCGGTGAAGATGCCGAAGAGCATCATCAAGTCGGCGAGTGGTGAGAAGGTGGGGATGATATACTGGAATACCAGCATATTGGGCAGAGCCCAGAATCCGTAACCCTTGTGTTTGCCGCTGAAGAGGGAGGCACGATGCTTCCAGAAGGTCTGCATCACACCGAAGCACCAACGGGTACGCTGCTTCACAAACTGATGAATGCTCTCAGGGGCTTCTGTCATCGCCACAGCATAGTTCTCATTCTCGATGGTGTAACCTTGCATGATGATGTTCATCGTGAGGTCGCAGTCTTCTGCCAGCGTATCGGTGGTGAATCCTCCTGCACGGATGATGGCACTCTTGCGGAAGGCTCCGATGGCACCAGGCACTACGGTGATGGAATTAATGTTGGAATAGGCCATACGGTCGAAGTTCTGACTTGTGGTGTACTCGATGGCCTGCCAGCGGGTTAGCATATTGCGCTGGTTGCCTACCTTGACATTGCCAGCCACGGCACCCAGTTTGCAGTCGTTGTCCAGGAGAAAGTGCTGCATGAGTAGTCGTATGGCATTGGGGCGCAGTTGGGTATCGGCATCGATACAGACAACGAATTCCGTGTCGCACTGACTGATGCCATAGTTGAGTGCCGATGCTTTGCCACCATTTTTCTTGGTAAGTATCTTGATTTTGTCATCCTGGGCAAAGGCTGCCTGTACATGCGCCAATGTCTGGTCCTTGCTGCCATCGTCCACAAACATGATGTCATAGTTGGGGTAGTCCTGCTGCTTCAGGTTCTGCAGAGTGCGCACGGCGTTCACCTCTTCATTATAGGCAGGTACGATGATGGCCACTTTGGGCGCATTCTCTGCCGTCAGTTCTGGATAGTGCCGCTTCAGTTCGTGTCGCTTCTCCCTTATCATGAGCACATACATGAATGCCAGGCGCAGGAAACCCAATACGAGGAATACCAGAAAAAGTGCTGTCAGGAAGTCAATGACATGATAGATTAGTATAGCCAGTGATAGATTGGCCTGCATGGCATAGTATGTCTTTCCTTTAGGAATAGGTGGCATGAGCTGTGTGCGTTTCATACCCATATACTGTTCCAGTGAGATAAACTTGTATCCCTCTTTCTGCAGTTGCTGAATGATGCGAGGTAGGGCCTCGATGGTAGGTTTACGGGTTATACCACCGGCATCATGGAGCAGGATGATATGACCGTCTTCTCGGTGTACACCATCTATCACGCGTTGATATATTTTATCGGCAGTCACGCCGGGTTCCCAGTCATCAGGGTCCACGGATTCGCCCACAAAGATATAATTACGCCGACAGGCGATAATCATTGGGTCTATCTCGTCACGTCCTGAAGGGTCACTGTCTGCATTGTACGGTGCACGGAATAGCACGGTGCTCTGACCAGTAATACTCTCTATCAGCATACGCGTAAGTTTCAGTTCGGCATACGTACGGTCCGTGGAGTTCTCGGCGATGTTATGGTGTGTAAAAGTATGGTTGCCTATGGTATATCCGGCATCAAACACATCTTTGACGAGTGGCAGATTTTTCTCCATCTGTATGCCTACCATAAAGAAGGAGGCAGGCACATGGTATTTTTTCAGAATACTCAGTATTTGTGGTGTCCATCGGGCATCAGGACCGTCATCAAAGGTGAGGAGCAACTGTTTTGGTTTGGCATAACCTAGTTTATCCACGGTGTATGTAGATGGCAGTTCCTCATAGTTTTCCTCGGATATTAGACCGTCGTTCTTGTCTACAGCGATGGATATCTTTCCTGCATGCGGTTCAGATTCCACATCCAGCACCTCGCCATCACCCACATAGTTGACCGTGGAGATGCCTTTCAACTGCATCATCTTCTTCACATTCATCTTCGCGGCATTTTCGTACGACATATCCTTGCCATAAAATTGCCACAGACGGTTATCCTCAGTGCCCAGTCGCCAGAGTCCGAATCCAGCCAGGTGATATTCAGTGCCGAAACGCATTGTATTAAATAAGGTGACGGCATCCGTGAAATACACCTGATGCAGTTCACCGTTGTCGGTATCCTGATAAGAATAATTCAGATTGTACGTATCATCGTCAAAGTGTACTTTGGCATCCGCATCCTGCGCTGCAGCCATGGACTGATTGAAGGAGACTGTAGTACCACCCTCTGATTTGCACCAGTCATAACCGTAAGCAGCCAGACCCAGCACCAATTTGTGGTTGGGGATATTTCGGGCTGCCCAGTCTGTGCATTTTTCTATATATTGCTGTGAACTCACGGGTCCGGCCTGAGTCTCTGCGCTGTATTCATCGTAAGCCATCAGCATCAGATAGTCATCCAGTTTGGCGAGTTTCACCAGGTCATAGTCTTCATTGAATGGTCCTATATCTTGTGTCACATACATTTTATTGGCATGGAAGATGCCAGTGAGTTCACCCACCATCTGTGTAAGGACGTCATTGTCATTGATATTGAGTTCCTCCAAGTCCAGGTTGATGCCCACGAAATGGAAACGGTGGCACACCTCAGCCAGTTGATTGATGAGCTGTTTGCGCTTTATCGGGTCTTTCATGATTCTGCCGATTGACCCGCTCTGGAATTTTGAACCGTAGTTGTTGGTGAGCATCGGCATGATGGGGATGCCCGCCTTGCGCATGATATGGAGTGCCTTCTTGTCTATCTGAATGACCAGCTTGTCCGTTTTCGGATTGATGAAGAACCATTCCGGGATGACTAGGTTGAGATGACTGATATGCTGTTTCAGTGAGAGATAGGAGTGCTTATCCCAGTTGACGTACCAGCCAGCGCGGATACCGATATTTGGCGAGTTCCATTCCGCAATATACTTGGCGTAGAGCGAATCGCCAGAACCTATAAATCTGCGTTTCTTGGCTGCCACCTGCATATATTTGTTCTGCATCTTATTTTCATGGAAGAATCTTCTGAACGACTGATAGTCCTTTGCCGTCTTGTTGCTCTTGTAGTACAGGCGGTTGGCGGTCATCACCGGTCGGTAGTCATGTCGGAAGGGCACTTTTGGACTGTCCTCCATGGCAAACATCGCCAGGAAGACCACCAGCAGAAGTGCCATAATCGTAAGAATCACCCGGAGTGTCCATTTGAATCGGTTCCATCTCTGTTTGGAATCCGTTTGGAATACTTGCTTATCCATATCCGTATTTGTTTTGTTTCTCTATTCTTTTTCAGTTGTTAACTGTTAAAATCGGGCGCAAAGATACACTTTTTGGCGGTTGGTTGTTCATCCAATTACTTAATTACATTTAAAATGGGTATTAGAAAATTCTCATCATTGATACATATCAAGTCTACGAAAACATCAAAAATTCTCAGCATGTTACATAACATAAACCATTTGATACAAAAAGAAAATACCAATACGGAATTATTTACTAAATTTGCCACCGAAAGCAATCTGCTGTAAATGCGCTCAATAAACAACTTATTAATATCAACAATCGACTTATGAAAAAAATCTCTGCGATATCATGCTTCCTCATAGCATTCATCGCTTTTACCGCAACTACTGCATCCGCTCAACCAGGCCGTCAGAATGCCCAGACAGATGATCCAACTGGTTATAAGGATGCTTACAAAGACTATTTCACGGTGGGTGTGGCTGTCAATCCACGTAATATCTCTACCCCCGACCAAATAGCACTAATCAAAAAAAATTTTAATAGTATCACGGCCGAGAACGTGATGAAACCCGCTGAGATTCAGCCCCGTGAAGGTGAATTCAACTGGACGGAAGCCGACAAGGTGGCTAACTTCTGCAGGGAGAACGGTATCAAACTCCGTGGGCACTGCCTCTGTTGGCATTCACAGTTTACTGACTGGATGTTTACCGACAAGAAAGGTAAACCCGTGACGAAGGAGGTGTTCTATGAGCGTCTGCGTCAGCATATCCACGCCGTCGTAAACCGCTATAAAGACATTGTATATGCCTGGGATGTAGTGAATGAAGCCATGGCAGACGGTGATGCGCACCGTACACCATGGGATAAGGAGGAACCAAGTCCCTATCGCCAGTCACAGCTTTTCAAACTCTGCGGCGATGAGTTTATCGCCAAAGCCTTCCAGTTTGCCCATGAAGCTGACCCCAATGCACTTCTTTTCTATAATGACTATAATGCCACCAGTCCCGGCAAGCGCGACCGTATCTATAATATGGTGAAGAAGATGAAGGAGGCAGGAGTACCTATTGACGGTATCGGCATGCAGGGTCACTATAATATATATGGTCCCAGTTTTGCTGACATCGATTCTGCCATCACAAAATATTCCACTATCGTGAAACATATCCATGTGACCGAACTGGATATTCGCTGCAACAATGAGATGGGCGGTCAGCTCCGTTTCAGTCGTGGTGAGAATGTGGTGATAAGCCCCTATATCCGTACCTTGCAGGAGAACCAGTACACCGGACTGTTCCGTATTCTGCGCAAGCATAAGGATGTGATAGACAATGTCACCTTCTGGAATCTCTCCGACCGTGATTCATGGTTGGGTGCAGCCAATTCTCCGTTACCATTCGACAAGGATTACAAACCAAAATCGGTGTATTACCTCATCAAGAACTTCGATGCGAAGATGGATAATGCCGTGATTACAGAAGATTTCAAACCCTCAGAATGTAATCAGCCCGGACAGCAGTATCCGATGGTCAACTCCCAGGGATATGCCCGTTTCCGTATCTCAGCTCCCGATGCCAAATCAGTTATCGTGAGTTTAGGACTCGGTGGACGAGGTGGCACCGTACTCCACAAAGAGAAGGACGGCGTATGGGAAGGAACAACCGACGGACCGATGGACCCAGGTTTTCATTATTACCACTTTACCATTGACGGAGCTACTGTAAATGACCCAGGAGCCATGAATTATTATGGTTCATGCCGATGGGAGAGCGGTATCGAGATACCCGCAGCCGACCGTGACTTCTATGCCCTGCATGAAGTAGCCCATGGCAACGTGCAGCAGATACTCTTCCATTCGTCCAGTACCAATGCAGAGCGCCGTGCCTTCGTCTATACACCTCCCACTTATGATGGTAAAAAGAAGTTTCCCGTACTCTATCTGCAGCACGGATGGGGTGAGGACGAGACAGCCTGGAGCAATCAGGGACATGCCAATCTCATCATGGATAATCTCATCGCTGCCGGTAAGTGTCAGCCTTTCATCATCGTGATGACTTATGGACTCACCAATGATGTGAAGTTCGGCAGCATCGGACAGTTTACTGCCAAGGAGTTCGAACAGGTTCTGGTGGATGAACTGGTACCTTACGTGGATGCGCACTTCAAGACCATAGCCGACAGAGACCACAGAGCCATGGCAGGACTGTCTATGGGAGGTGTGGAGACCAAACTGATTACCCTCCGTCGTCCCGAAGTGTTCGGCTACTGCGGACTCCTGTCAGGTGGCACCTACGCTCCGTCAGATTTCAGTGAGAGCAAGCAGCGCCCGCATCTGCTCTTCATGAGTTGTGGCAGCAAGGAAAATCCCGACCGTGTGAACCAGTCAGCAGATGAATTGCGCAAGGCAGGATATAATGCCCGTTCTTTTGTATCCGACGGCACTGCCCATGAGTTCCTCACGTGGCGACGCTCACTTCAGGAGATGGCGCCTATGCTGTTTCATCAATAAATATACATCACGCATTTTTCATCATAACTATTTCATCATTCTCAACCTTTTATCATCTAATATTTTAACAGTTAAATTAGGTTTTTTTACCCGAGAGGGAGCAGGATTGTCATCGCGAAGATGACTTCTGCTCCCTAATTTTGTATGATTGTACTAAAGATTGTACGATATTCGCAGATTCAATTAAGTATTTTCGGCCCAGTAGATATTCTCCGTGGATGACTTTCACCCTGACTACCCAAAATATC
>DAIRCP010000041.1:0-28679 GCA_036796635.1 Prevotella sp.
GTCATACCATCTTACTACATTGATTATCAGAAAATCTCATACAGAAACTCGTAGTAACATGCGGCTTAGCCATATTGCAAAAAAAATCCTGAAGAAATTTACTTCAGGATTCAATCCATCTTTGTTCTTTTTAAGAAGCGGTGCGTACGGGACTCGGACCCGTGACCTCCTGCGTGACAGGCAGGCATTCTAACCAACTGAACTAACGCACCAAGCATTACTGCTTTTGTTTGTTTGCGGGTGCAAAGGTAGGAATATTTTTTGAAACAACAAAATATTTCGGTAGAAAAATCAAAAAAAATATTCAAAAAAATAGGCATCACTATATTTGTCACCTTCCAAAAACCAGTCATATAATATGCCATTGCGCTGAAAACCACTGCTTTGGAACAATTGTATAGAAGATTGGTTCTTGTTATTGACGATGGCATAAAGTTGATGTAGGTGCAGGGTATGGCTACAATAGGCCTTCAGTTTGCTGAGTGCACTTGCTGCATATCCTTTGTGGCGGCAGTCGGAACGCAGTACTATCCCCACTTCTGCTCGAAGATGGCGGGGCTCAAAGTTGACAAGATCTAGTATTCCGATTGACTCGCCTGCCGCATTACAGATTATCAGACGCAATTCTTTATCGGCATAGATGTCGCATACAGCTGCACTCAGATATTTGTGAAGCACATAGCGTGAGTAAGGTACGCTCGTAGGACCACAATCCCACACGTCCCTGTCGTTCTCTATCTCATACAATACATCCAGATCTTCGGGTTCTATAGCACGTAAAGTCACTTCGTTTTTTTTCTTTTCTGCCATATCGTTTTTATTTTAGTATTTCATTGGACGTGATGATGATCTTCGTCTTGTTATTAAAAGTACCCAGTGACAACTGCTGATTGCTATTCTTGGAAATATAGCGGAGTATGTCGGCATAAGTGTAGGTATCGATATCAAACACAAAGAGTATCTTATCCTTGAAATCTGCGTATTGCCGGAGAAGACCGTCCACATCCACTGGTGCATCGTCACTGCAATGGAATGCTGCCGTCAGTCCCTTCCGTCGGGATATCAGTCGGCACCTGTCTGTCATCTGGTGACCACCTATAAATATATAGGTAGGTTCTGCGCTGCGTTTGTCGGTAAATCCCAGTGAACGACGCATCCGCTCCATCTGCATACCAGAGAGTGCCAGGAAGGCTCTGAAGTAGATACCTAACTGAATGGGGAGGGTAATGAGCATGCTCAGATGACCATAGTGCTTACGGAAGAAGATGAGCATGGCATTATAGAATACATGCACATAACGAAAACTGGTCTTCTGTGTGCTTTCTCCTTTGTAATGCAACATCGTGACAGGCAGATACCAGTTTTCCCATCCGCCTTTAAGCAAACGGAAACTCAGGTCTATATCCTCACCATACATAAAGAAGTCTTCGTCCAGCAATCCCACCTGATTGAGTGCCTCACGCCGCAGCATACAGAAGGCGCCACTGATGATTTCTATCTTGGATGGCTTGTTCCACGGCAGATAACTCATATAATAATGACTGGTTTTCCCCAGCATCTTAAGCAAAGAAGTAAGAGGGGTAGGTATACCCCGTCTGCTCTCCATGGCTCGGTTTCCGCTCACTCCTATCATACTGATGCCCAGTCCTCCTGCCAGCGGATGTGCATCCATAAAGTTAACAGCAACACTCAGTGCATCCTCACTGACGAATGTATCGGGATTAATCAGCAGCACATATTCACCTTCCGACTGTCGGATAGCAATATTATTGGCCCTTGAGAAGCCTAGATTATGGTTTACATCAATAATATTCACCTGACGGAATCTTCTGGAAAGATACTTCACAGAATCATCCCTAGAGTGATTGTCCACCACAAATATCTCGCTTTCTATTCCTTCAAGTGCACGCTGTAGACTGTTCAAGCACTGTTCTACGAAGTACTTTACGTTATAGTTTACTATGATAACACTCAGTTTCATGATTACTTGATTTTGTCTTCATTCTCCTTCTGGTCCTCATAGCTGAGCTGTTTTTTTTCCTCACTGGTTTCCGCAATGCATTTGTCCATCGTAGGGAAAACGAAGGGCATACAAAGCAGCAGGATGATCCCCATATAGCCGAATGAAGTCTGCATGAAGAGATAATACAGGATACCATTGATGAGCATTGGGAACTCAAGCAGGCTCATACGTATAGTACCCCACTTGTAGAGCGCCGTCTCTTTGTTCGTCATCAGTTCCTCATGCACCTTCTTGAATTTAAACATTCTCAGGGCACAGAAAATAGATGCCATGGTTATCAGTTCCATGAATGTAATGAGATAAAATTCCGTCACCTTACCTGCATCTTCGATAATACCGGTGGGAATCACCCCACCTTCACCCAGGAAGACGATGATAAGCACACCTGCTATAATGGTGATAAACTGAATGAGTAATTTGTTCTTGACTTCTTTCATATTCGTATTGATCATATTTATTGTTGAAATGGAGTACGGTTCAGTATAGACCTCCCGAGCGTCACCTCATCGGTATATTCCAGTTCATCCCCCACGCTGATACCTCTTGCTATCATACTGATGTTCACATGAAGCGGAGCCAGTTTTCTGTAAATATAGAAGTTGGTGGTATCACCTTCCATCGTGGAACTCAGGGCGAGGATAATCTCTTTGATGCCACCTTCTTCTACGCGCTTCACCAGCGACTCTATCTCTAGATCATTGGGACCGATACCGTCCATCGGGGATATCACGCCGCCCAGTACATGATAGAGTCCGTGATACTGCTGCGTATTCTCTACAGCCATCACATCCTGTATATTCTCCACCACGCATACCTGCGATGCGTCCCTATGTGCATCACCACAAATGGAGCACACCTCCGTATCACTGATGTTATGGCACACCTTGCAGTGTTTCACCTCTCTGCAGAGCGTATCTACCGACTGCGTAAATTGATGAACGTCGTCAGCATCTTCACGGAGCAGATGGAGCACCAATCTGAGTGCTGTCTTCCTACCTATACCGGGTAGTCTGGAGAACTCGCTCACAGCTCGCTCCAATAATTGTGAGGGGTATTGTTGTTGCATATTGTTATTAACCTTCTATCTCTGAAAGTTCCAGCCAGCGCATGCTCTTCTCGTCCAGTTCATCCTTGATGAGCGGCAATCGCTTGCTTTTCTCTGTCAGTTCATCCACGCTGAGCGTACCGCTGCAGAGTTCCATCTCTATCTGCTTCTGCTCTGTCTCCAGTGCAGTGATGTCCTTCTCAAGCTGTTCATACTCACGCTTCTCCTTGTAACTCATTCTTCGGCGGGTCTCGTTGTGATAGTCGGCCTTCTTCTCCTTCTCGGCAGCAGCCGTCTTGTTGGCTTCCTCCTTGGTCTGCATCGCCTGCCAATCTCGATACTGAGTATAATTTCCAGGGAAATCCTTAATTTTACCCTGTCCCTGAAATACGAGAAGATGGTCCACCACCTTGTCCATGAAATAGCGGTCATGGCTCACGATTATCACGCATCCAGGGAAGTCCTGCAGATATTCTTCCAGCACTTGCAAGGTCACAATGTCCAAGTCGTTGGTGGGCTCATCCAGCACCAGAAAATTGGGGTTGGTCATCAGTACGGTACAGAGATAAAGCTTTCTGCGCTCGCCGCCACTTAATTTATATACATAGTTGTATTGCTGCTCAGGGGTAAACAGAAAGTACTGCAGAAACTGACTGGCTGTCATTCTTCTGCCACCACCCAGGTCTATCTCTTCAGCAATATTACGCACCGCATCTATCACCTTCAGGTTCTCGTCAAACTGCATACCCTCCTGTGAGAAATAGCCGAAGCGAACCGTCTCGCCTATTACAATTTTGCCGGCATCAGGCAGAACCTGCCCTAGCAGCATCTTGATAAAGGTGGACTTTCCCGTACCGTTGTTGCCCACGATACCCATCTTCTCAAATCGGTTGAAATTATAGTAGAAGTCCTTCATGATGACCTTTTCGGGCGAAAATGCCTTGGAGATATACTGACACTCGAATATTTTGGTGCCTATATACACATTACTTGCTTTGAGCCTCACCTGTCGCTCCTCTATCCGCTGCTGAGCGACGCGCTGCAACTCATAGAAAGCATCTTCCCTGTAACGGGCTTTATGACCGCGTGCCTGAGGCATACGCCGCATCCATTCCAGTTCGGTACGGTACAGATTGTTGGCGCGGGCGAGTTCCGCCTTACGGGCATCCATACGCTCCTGCCGTTTTTCCAGATAGTAAGCATAGTTACCGCGATACACGTACATCTGTTGGTCGTCCAGTTCCAATATTACATTACACACACGGTCCAGGAAGAATCGGTCATGGGTCACCATGAGCAACGTCTTATTACCACGCTGCAAGTAACCTTCCAGCCATTCTATCATTTCCAGATCCAGGTGGTTGGTGGGTTCATCCATTATCAGAAAATCGGGTTCCAATATCAGTACGTTGGCTAGTGCCACGCGCTTCTGCTGTCCACCGCTCAACTGTCCCATAGGTTGTTCCAAGTCAGTAATCTTCAACTGGGTCAGTATCTGTTTGGCCTTGAGCACCATCTCCGGTTTCCCCTGATGATTGAAACAGGCATCCAGTACACTCTCCTCCGAGTCAAACTCAGGCGACTGTTCCAATATCCCCACCTTGAGGTCACGTCGGAAGATTATGTCACCGCTGTCTTTACCCTCCTTACCAGCAAGAATAGACAAGAGTGTGGACTTACCTGTACCGTTTTTGGCAATAAGTCCCACTTTCTGTCCCTCAGCTATGCTGAAGTTCAAGTCATCAAATATCACTAGCGCACCAAATCGTTTCTGCAGGTGCTGCACATCGAGATAAATATTCAATTTTCTATTTCCTTTTTTACGCTTTCAGTCCTTTGTTTATCTCCTCGATATAGTCGAGGATTTCATCTTTTCCCGTCCGCTTCTCACTGCTGGTGATGAAGATGGGTGGCAGTTCCTCCCATTCTTCCTGAAGCTTGCGCTTATAGGCTGCCACATTCTTCTGCACACCCGTAGCGTTGAGTTTGTCGGCTTTAGTAAACACGATGGAGAACGGCACGCTGCTTTCGCCCAGCCACTGAATAAACTCCAGGTCCACCTGTTGTGGTTCCAACCTCACGTCAACCAGCACAAACACATTCACCAACTGACTCCGCTGTAAGATATAACCCTGAATCATCTGTTCCAGCTTGTTCATCTCCTTCTTGGAACGTTTGGCATAGCCATATCCCGGAAGGTCCACTAGATACCACTCCTTGTTGATGATAAAGTGATTGATGAGCAGCGTCTTTCCGGGAGTTGCACTGGTCTTAGCCAATTTTCGGTTGTTGGTAAGCATATTGATCAAACTCGACTTACCCACATTTGACCGTCCGATAAATGCATATTCTGCCTTAGTGTCCTTGGGGCACATGCTCACCATAGGAGCGCTAATCACAAATTCCGCGTTCTTTATTTCCATGTCATGTATTTACTTTTTTATGAAAACCGGCATATCATCGATTTTATTTGTCAGCATCCTCTTTCTTACTCGAATCCAGATTCAGTTCCTTAAGCTCTTCCAGTTCATCCTCGTCAAACCATTTGGAAAGTTTGTCCAATGCTTTCTTCTTGATGTCAGGGTCCACATTCCCCCATACTTTCTTCAGTACGTAGAAGAGTACAGCGAAATCATCGGTAAGTCCGGCAATAGGAATAGCATCTGGAATAACGTCCAGTGGGGAAATCATATATCCCAGAGCACCGATGATGATGGCCTTGTCGGTCTTAGATATCTTGTCGCTCTGCAATGTATAGTACAGGATGAGCGCCGTATATACCAGTTTAGCACCGGCTCTTTTAGCTACCTTGGAGATAGTCTCTACGAAATCACTTTGCGAAAACTTGTTCGCATAACTCATAAAATCAGGTAATTCCATGTCTCTTTATTTTTAATTGTTACTGAATATTTTCTTATTCCTATTTAATACGTAATATCCTCACGCCCGTGTGAGAAGGATGTTGTATCAGATAGTTACGGAAGAGCATCGGTTCCTCAGTCACCTGATGGTGAATGCTTGATGCATTGAGCAGATGCAGTCCGTCTCTGTGCCAGACGGCAAAGCCCAGATGGGCTATATCAAGTCCTGCTTTGTTGCAGGTGATGGCAATGATGTCGCCGTCGTGTATCGTGCTGCGCAACAGTTTACTGTTATCGATGTCACTCTTGGGTATATAACGGAATTTTTGTCCCGTTAGTATCTTTTCCTGCCGTGCAATCTTCTTCACATACTCAGGTTGGTTTCTCAGCGCCAAATAACTGTCGGCATGTGTACTCATATAATTGATGCGAAGCGTCTGAACAGCCCTAAATGGCGGATTGGGTGTCTTCACCTCAGTCACCACACCCTTGCGTTCATTGTCTATAATCCAGTCACTGTAATAATGCAACCGACTGGTATAGTCTATGATTTCACCATTGCGGTAGCGTGTCCGCTTCAGATTGGCAACAAAGTCGCAGAATGAGTATCGCTTCTGATAGATACAGCGGGTGAGTGCCGTCACATTCTCCACCAGTGTGGTACAGTCCATCTGACGCAAATTTATCACCAGCTGTTCACGGTTGTTCACCTCCAGCGTACTCGCCACGTAAGGCAGTCCTATCAACTGTCGGGCGAAAAAGAGCGGCACATTGTCGCCACGCTTCAGTGAGCGTCCCTTCTGGAGCAGTTCCACAATGCGGATACTGTCTGTCCGCTCATATGTCATATTCCGTGCTATGCCATTGATACTCAACAGCAGCAGCGCCATCATCATGATAATTAACCTCTTCATTTCTTGTTTTTATATCCCTTCTTCAGTCCAAAATTAAAACCCACATACACATTGATACTTCCAAAGATATTGTTGGTTGCAAATCTCGACTTATGATAGTTGTAGGCATGGGCAATGAAACTCGCGCCCGCATACCATTTCGTATTGTTATAGACCACGCCCAGTCGTCCCAGTCCGTCCACATTGATGTTATTGAAGTTAAATCCCTTCGTATTCTCCGTATCGTTGTTCACGTCACCTGTGGTATGCTTGTAGGCGAGCGTCACCGAACCGCTGAAACAGGCGAGGAAGTTCTTGGCGAACACCCAATTATAAGCATAACCGCCCGACAAGCCAATATCCAAGTAGTTCAGACTGTTGAAGTTCAGACTACTGTCCACAGTAACCTTTTTATTCGCATTTGTATGTTCGTCCACCACTTTTTGCAGTTCATCGTAATCCAAATCGAGCGACTGTCGGGAGTAACTGATGCCGGCTATCCACGACCCGCAGCTGATTTTCTGACAGGTACTCTGCGAGAAGGCAGCCGGATAAGAGAAGCGGTTGTGATTGAAGATATAATAGAGATTAATACCCGTAATACCCACATTAATACCTCCGAATGACACTCCATTGAGGTCCTCGCTCGCTCTGTCATTACCCACATTTACACTTCTCATCTTATAGTCACTTCCTGTCCGTCTATAAAATAGGTCCATACCTATCTGCGATGAGTAGATACTCAGGTTCAACTCCCGTTTGGCCTTCTGCAACTGCAGGTTCTTCAGGTCGAAGGTGTAACCCAGGAAAAGCCACCGCCATCCGAAATAAGGTCCCATTTTGAAACCTACGTCAGGCGCAAATGTAAACGACTGTCCGTTGTTGCTCCTCAGACGATATATCTCATACGTATACGTGCCCTGTATCATCAGGCTCCAGTTGTAGTGCTGCGGTTCTATGTAATTGGTATCTATGGCACTGAATCCCCTTACAGTCCGTCGCAGACTGCCCAGTTCGTCACTGCGCTTGCCCGTCATCGTCACGGGCAACAGCAGCATCACCACAAATATCATCCAATACCTTATTTTCACTTACCGTTCCCCGTCTCTTTAGAATTTACCCAGTATACGGTCCATCGCCCAGTTCACCGGCGTAGCCGATACGCTAGTACAGGTACATACGCTGATGCCCTGCAGATGTTCTATCACATTTTTAATCAGCGGATACTGCACATAAGGCGGATTAGGCACCGTGATGTGCTGCATGCCCTCAGTGGTATAAAGGGAGATGGGGTCATAATTGAACACGGAGAAACTGATTTTCCCCTTGTCACCCACCAATTCTATACGGTCTTCCTTGGCACTCTCATGAGCTACGAAACACCAAGAACCGCTGCCCGGAATACCATTTTCAAATTCAAATACGGCATCCACCGTATCCTCCGCTTTGTAGAGCATCTTGCGATTGGCAGTGATGCCGCGGGCCTCCACAATCACGCCGAACACATGCTGGAGAAAGTCCAACTGGTGGGGCGCCAGATCATAGAAATAGCCACCACCTGCGATGTCGGGCTGCAGACGCCAAGGCAGATTGCTGGAGTTATAGTCCAGGTCACGCGGTGGTACGGCAAAACGGATTTGCACGTTCAGCACATCACCAATTGTACCTGTATCCACCAGATTTTTCACCTTCTCGAAGTAAGGCAGATAGCGGCGATAATAAGCCACGAAACAAGGAATACCCGTTTCCTCGCTGATACGGTTCACGCGGGCACAGTCCTCATACGAAGCAGCCAGCGGCTTCTCCACATATACGGGTTTACCTGCCTTCATCGCCATAATGGCAAAAGTGGCATGACTGGATGGAGGTGTGGCGATATATACCGCATTCACGTCAGGATCATCTATCAACTCCTGCGCATCGGTGTACCATTTACGTATATGATGGCGTTCCGCATATCCCCGTGCCTTATCGGCATTTCGGCTCATCACAGCCTCTACGGAAGAACCGGGCACATCACTGAAAGCAGGACCACTCTTTTTCTCGGTCACTTCACCGCAACCGATAAATCCCCATTTTATTCTCTTCATACGCTAATCCTTGCATTATTTGTGCAAAGTTAATATAAAATAATCGAAAACGGGTTCTTTTTAGTTTTTTTCAATCTCCTAATCTCTGTTTTTTACATTTTATATGTATCTTTGCACTCCAAGAACCGCAAAAACTGATTATTACATGGAAAGTTCCAATGATGATATCCGGCTGAAAAGCCGTAGTACGGTGGCCACTGTCAAGGCTGGTTACCAGTTGTTTTTCTCACATTTCCGTACGCTCATGCGCATCTCCTGGCTTCAGGCACTGATTTATGCTGTATTCTGCGGTATACTGGGACTGTTTGCCGTGGTACTCTATCCACGCCTCATTTACCGGATGGCGTTTTTGGAGTCCACCGCCACAGTGTCAACTGCCATGGTCACGCAGATGTTTTGTTATATTGCACTCATCGTCTTCACGGTATTGCTCGGTGCCATCGCGGAAGTGGTGTTTTATTCCCGTGGACTCACCATGCTGCGCCAGCATAGTGACACGGGTAGCATTCTCACCCCTGCCCGTTGGATTACCTTCGACCGTCGGAGTGCCTGGCGCATGATTAAGATGACGCTCTGCATAGTTGTCCTTGTCATACCCTTTTGTATCCTGATGGGTATTCTCCAGCACTGGATTATCACACCTGATATGCGGCAACCGCTCGCCCATGCGGGTTCACTCATCATCGTGGCTGTCGGCATCTTCGTCATCGCCCTATTTTATCTGCCCCTCACACATGTCTGCATGGAATATCTGCTACAGGTCAAAGGTGGGTTCTGGGGCATCCTCAGACGTATTTACGGTATTTCTTTACGCCACTTTGGCTATATTTTCGCCACCATGCTGGTCACTGGCATCATCATCGGCGTATCCACGCTCATCATCCTGCTGCCAGCGGAGATTCTTACCGCTGCCTTTCTACAGTCCAACATGGGGCAACTCATGGGCGATGCGCTCAATATGCCCGCCTACACCACTCTGCTCGCCGTCGTAGTATTTTTCATCTCCGGCTTCGTACAGGGTTACATCCGCATTTCCGCCCTCTTCGTATATTACTATATGAACGGCAGTATACATACACAAGAACAAGAACGAAAACAAGTGAAATTATGAAACGTATCCTCTTTATCGACCGCGATGGAACCCTCATCGTCGAACCAGCTGACGAACAAATAGACAGTTTCAGTAAATTAGTCTTTGTGCCCGGCATGATCCGCAACCTCCACTTCATCCGCACCCACCTCGACTTTGAGTTTGTCATGGTGAGCAATCAGGATGGTCTGGGAACTGCTTCCTTCCCCGAGGATACCTTCTGGCCCGTACATAACTTTATTCTGCAGACACTCCAGGGAGAGGGTGTCAAGTTCGACGACATCCTCATCGACCCCCACTTCCCGGAGGACAATGCCCCTACCCGTAAACCCCATACGGGACTGGTGGAGAAGTATATCAACAATCCTGAATACGACATCGCCAACAGTTATGTGATAGGCGACCGTGAGACTGACCGTCAGTTTGCCCGTAACATCGGCTGCAAGTCGCTCAACCTAAGTGATGAGGGCATGTCATGGGACAAAATAGCCGAACTTCTCTTTGCCGGAGAGCGCATCGCCGAAGCGAAGCGCACCACCAAGGAGACCGATATCTACGTGCGCATGAATCTGGACGGAACCGGAAAGTGCGACATCAGTACCGGACTGGGCTTCTTCGACCACATGCTGGAGCAGATAGGCAAACACGGCATGATAGACCTCACCGTACATACCCATGGCGACCTAAATGTGGATGAGCATCATACCATCGAGGACACTGCCATCGTCATCGGTGAATGCATCGCCAATGCACTGGGCGACAAGCGCGGCATTGAGCGTTATGGCTACTGTCTTCCCATGGACGACTGCCTCTGTCAGGTAGCCCTCGATTTCGGTGGACGTCCTTGGTTGGTATGGGATACCGAGTTCCACCGTGAGAAGGTGGGCGAGATGCCTACAGAGATGTTTCTCCACTTCTTCAAGAGTCTGAGTGATGCCGCCCGCATGAATCTGAACATCCATGCCGAGGGCGAGAATGAGCATCATAAGATAGAAGGAATCTTCAAGGCACTGGCCCGTTCACTGAAAATGGCAGTCCGACGTGATATCTACCACTACGAACTGCCATCCACCAAAGGTGCTTTGTAATCACAATTAAAACTTATATATACTTAATATCCAATCGTTATCAGATGCGTGGTAATGTTCGTCGTTGCCGTGCTCTGGTAAGTGATGATATCGTCATTGTCGTCCATCGCCTTACCGTATAGACTACAGGCGTAAGCATGGCCGCCATTGATGGTGATGCTGCCATCTGCCTTCACCGCTTTCGGTTTACTGTTCACTTCTTTTCCAGTAGCCACCGCATTGAGCGTCCCCCCCGTCATCGTGATGTCATAGTCGGCATTCACGGCCTTGGCATCATTGCCCGTCACCTTGGCATTCAGCGTACCCGCCGTGATATAGATGGATGAGTCGCTCTTCACGGCTGCCACGCTGGTGGTATCTGTCCCGTTTATCACGGGCGTCCCTGTAGCTATTGCTACCGTTCTGCCGCCATTGATTTCTATACGGTTCTCACTATTCAGAGCCTTGGCACCGTCGGCAGAAGTCACAAGATTGTTCACGCCGCCGTTCACATATACGCCGTCCTTTCCTTTCAGTGCATGACCTGCACTGGAAGTCACGTTCAGTTGGTGTCCAGGTTTCAGGATGATGTAATCATCCGTTATCATACCACCTGCATACTTACTGGTAATGTTCAGCGTTCCCGTGCCGTTGAGCACGATTTGTCCTTCACTGAAGAATGTACTCTTCTGATCCTCCGTACTTGTGGTATACGTACCACCGTCCGTGAGCGTATTAATGGAACTATCAGCCAGATACAAGTCAAGCGTCTTCTTACCCTGATTATTGATGGCAGGTCCGTCATTATTGTTGATAGTTACGCCATTGAGCGTCAGTTTATACTTGTTGTCACTGTATATCTTCAGCATACCGTCAGTTTTGGTACCGCTCACCACATATTCCATTCCTTTTTTAGTAGAAGTGATGACCAGATCACCGTTCGTCTCCGTATAGCTGATTCGGCTTACGTCTCCCGTGAGCGTACTTCCAGCATCACTCAGCGCTATCGTCACCTTGTAACTGCCGTCCCAATCATCAACTTCCGCTGTCTCCGTCAGCGTACTCATATCAGTCTCTATCGTCTTTGGCACTATAGTCTCCGTGCCTGATGCCACAAACTCCTCAGCACTGCTGTACACATCATCATTGGTACAGGCACAGAGTAGGACAGCTGCTGTTACAACGAGTAGTCCCCTCATGTAGCCGTTCTGAGATATTAAATAATTGTTCATTTGCTCCGTCAGAATTTAAATTTGTAACTGACACCTATCAGGTGCGTATTCGGTTCATTGTCATCATCGTTGCCATGTAATTTCTGATAACCATAATAGAGCGACACGGCATGCATCTTACTCAGTTTCCAATTGCCGCCTATCAGGTATCTTGACTTCTGTAGTCCGCCCTTCCCATGAAAGAGTTCGGCCGAAGCAAATGGATCAATCTTACTGTGTGGAATATTATATTCCAGTTTCAGTTTGGAGCGCAGCAGATGCTTGCCTTTCCCCTTCACAGCCTCCCAACCGTTGTTGTCGGCATCATACGTCTTGCCGCTCACCTCCGGTCTGTAAGTGTATTGCCACCGTTCGCGCAGCGATACGTTCATTCTTCCCAGATCCACGTCGCCCTGTGCTTCCAGATAAAAGCGGTGCCTCGTGCCCCAATAAGAAGGAGTCCATTCATTGGCAGTACCGTCACTGTGGTATGAAGTGGATTCTCTATTATTGTCCATGAGCAGTGAGTAGCCCGCACCCAGTTCTAGATGCTTCACGGGTTTGAATCCAGCTTCCAGGTCCAAACTCATGCGGTCGCTAGTCTTCAAATCATTGCGCAGACGGTATTCCGCCCCCACGCCCAGTGACCATTGCTTATTCAGTTTCTTTGTAGCACCAGCCTCCAGCCAGAGCCCCACATCATCATGCTGAGCTGCCATCACTGTAGGCAGCATCAGCAAGACAGCGATGAGCATGCTTATACGTTTGTCCATTCTTCACGGGATATTTTCAGTTTGTCGTCAATATTGTTGATCTCATTCTTCTCGGGTTCATAAGATATGCGTATCATCGCCATATCTTTAAGGAAGTCAATACCGCCCACCTCTATCTTTTCGATATTCAGTCCCGTGCGGGCTTCCAGGTCTGCCTTGAGTTCCGCGCGCCTGTCTGGTTTTATCAGTTCTATGCGATCATACTGTATCAACTTTGTACTCAGATGCTTCATAAGTGCATGGCTTTCGAATATCCAAGTAGCCAAAAGAAACACACCATTTACGATGATAAGTTCCGCATAGCTGATGGTCACTGCCAGCGCATTGATGACACTCATAGAGATAATCATGAAGAGATAAGTCATCTCCCTCACGGGCATCGACTCCGTCCTGTATCGGATGATACCGAAGATGGCAAACAGTCCCAGTGCAAAGCCCACTTTGAGTTTCACGCCGCCCAGCAGATAAATTAGAAAAAATATACTGATGCTAATGAGCATGAAGGTGAAATAATAATCGCGCCGCTTACTTTTGGGGTAATACAGGGTATGAATGAGCAACCATACCATAAATGTATTGAAGAAAATGCGGAAAATCATCTGTGCCACATCTCCCAGTTCTATTAGTGGAGTTCCCATGAGCTCCAGTCCATTCCAGTCTTCCATTATTTTTTTGTTTTAGTGTTTATATTTTATTGAATGATGATCTTGTTCTGATAATTGGCACAGCATTGATACGTTGTATCTCATGCAGTTTACCCTTGAATTGGTTTTGCTTCAGGCAGTCATCGGTGAGCGCCTCGCCCATACAGTATTTACTGAATCCGTGGGGTTTGATACGTAATTGGCGTAGCATTTCCAGAATGGGAGAATATTGCAAGCCGTCGCGCTTCAGTTCGATGACAGCGATGTTATCCAGCCCTAGATGTATTTTATTTTTCCAATTATAAAACTGTAGTTCCGTATCGATGGTGAGTCGTTCCGTCTTGCCATTGTTCACCAGTGTGATGCGCTTAAACTGGTTACCCAACTGTACATGCAGACTTTCCGGCCGATAGCTTAACAGTCCCGATAGAAAACCATGGCATTCGTGTGTATCGTGAGCATCCATTACCTCATCCGGACATTGCGGGTCAAATTCATTGAGGGCGATACGTTTCTTGCGGGTTCTCCCATGATTGTCCTTCGACTTCACTTCAAGAAAGTCCAGATCCGAGTTCACGTACGAGCGAATTCTTACTTTTTGTCTTCTGGCTATACCGTTCTGATGCGCCATAAACATATCCATGCTATTCGTATCGAAATAGACTGTACTGTACGGTATATTTCTCACGTCACTCACAACCTGTACACGATAATCTCTGCGGGCAAGCTCCAGCAACATCCGGAGTTTGTCCATATCAGCTAGGAATTTGGTATCCGTTCTGTTCATCAGTCTGATACCGTTCATCTCGTCTAGTGTGATAGGTCTGAATCTGTTAAGCAGTTCTTCCATTTTATAGTCAAGTTATTGGGTTCTTATTCCGTTTGATGTTGCAAATGTATGAAAATTCCATGAAGATTTCCAATAAAGTTCAACAAAAGCACGGAAATAATCGGTAAACGTGTGATCAGCATAGGAATATTTACCCATTGTTATCGCTTAGCAACATCTCCTTCAAAAACAGAATCTCTGATGGATCGTAAGGCGAACCATCCTGACGGAACACATCATGAAACCATACTTTAGGCTCTTTCCTGCGGGATTCCACTTTACCCCAACGGAATATGGTGTTGGTCTTGCCTGCTACGAATCCCCAGTTATAGGCTGCTACGTGATTGCGATGGAATACAGGAAGGGCATTCTGGAAAGTGCAGCCTAACGTACGCGCCATATACTCGGTACATATCAGTGGCCGACGATAGTCACGCAGGGTATCTATGGCATGCTGCTCTTCATCGGGACCGGCATAACAGTGATAGGTGATGACATCTGAATGGGTGAGCACATAGGCATTGAGCGGTTTGAGATCATCCTGCCATACACAGGCACTCAGGGGCTGACTGGGATTCACGGCCCGTGCCCACTCAAACACTTTCTGCAACAAAGGCAATGAGGCTTCACGCAGACCGCTGTTTCCTGCTTCATTATAGAGATCCCACATCAATATACGGGTGTCATTACGGAAGGTACGCAGAATATCCTGTACATAGGTACGCATTTCTTTATATAATAAGGTAGTATCAGCACGTTCGCTCATTGACGGGTCTCGCACCCAACCCGAATTGTGTACACCCGGACGTGGAGCAGGCTGTTTGCCATAACTGGACTCGGCATTCCAACAGTCGTCCAAGAATACAAATAACGGACGGATATGATGTTCCTGGCATAGCTGCAGAAACCTATCCATCCGCAACTTCATCCCCTCATCATCATACTGCCATACCACACTGCTCAGAAACACACGCAAGGTATTAAAACCAATGCCTTCCGCCCAACTAAGTTCTCTGTCTATTTGGACGGCATCAAAAGTGGCGGCACTCCACATCTCTATCTGATTCACGGCGGTGGCAGGAATATAATTGCAACCCACTAGCCACGGTTGTTGCTGATACCATACTTGTGCACGGGTCTCACTCCAACGCTGAGCCTGTATAGACAGGGTGATGAATAACAGCACGAGGGTAAAAATTGACTTTTTCATTTGCTTATTGATGATGACTGTACTCTCTAGATGCTACAAAGATAACTGTTTTTTTCTTCATGACACCTCTTTTTTAACGGAATCTGACGTTTTTAGACTTTTATTCCTTACTTTTGCAAAGTATTAATTGATTGTAATATGAATATCCAACACGCTAAACTTATCTCTGCCATGACGACTTATGACCATGGCGATGCCATGCGCATACAGCACTTTATGAAGGTACATGCCTACGCTGCACTCATTGGCATCCAGGAACAGATTTCTACCGACATGATGTTTATACTGGAAACGGCTGCCATCGTACACGACATCGGCATCCATGTAAGCGAACAGAAATACGGCTCGTCAAACGGTAAATACCAGGAAATGGAGGGCCCCGACGAAGCCCGAAGACTGCTAGGGGATATAGGTGGATATACGGAAGAACAGACCAACAGGGTGTGCTATCTGGTGGGGCATCATCATACTTATACCCAGATGGACGGTCTGGACTATCAGATACTGGTGGAGGCCGATTTCCTGGTGAACATTTATGAGGACCAACTGAGCGAGGATGCAATAGACAGCGTGTACCGCAAAATATTCAAGACCGATACGGGAAAGAAGCTTCTGAAAGAGATATATCAACACCACAGAGACTTGTGACACATCATCATAAATGAGGAGGCGAAAATGACCTATTTGATGTATTTTACAGGGGTTTATGGAACAAAAATAAAAGAAAAAATAAAAAAAACCAGAAAATGTTTGGGGCAAAAGAAAAATAGTTGTACCTTTGGCACCGCTGAACATAAGAGTTCGTATTGAGTTTCCCGTTTCAAGGTCATGTCATTATCAATTCCGGTGTTTTAGTAAAGAAAATAACATTTATAAAAAATTTTAAGTAAAAGTATGAACATTTATGTTGCACATCTGAGCTGGAACACCACTGGTGACAGCTTACAGAACCTTTTTTCACAGTTTGGTGAAGTAACAAGCGCTAGAATTATCACTGACCGCGAGTCAGGTCGTTCACGTGGCTTTGGTTTCGTAGACATGACAAATGACGAAGAAGGCCAGAAAGCTATCGACACTCTTAATGAAACAGAATTCGAAGGACAGACTATCAGCGTTAGCGTAGCACGTCCAAGAGAAGAAAGACGTCCTAACAACTACGGTAACCGTGGTGGCGGCTTCGGCGGCAACCGTGGCGGTGGTGGTTACAACCGTAATAGATATTAATTTTAAATTTCTATAAAACTTAAAGTGGAGCGTATCGAAATACGCTCCACTTTTTTTGTGCCTAGCAAGTAGCAGGCCATGGCTTGAGTTGCTTAAAGAAGTCATTACCCTTGTCATCCACGAGAATGAATGCAGGGAAGTCTTCTACGGTAATCTTCCAGATAGCTTCCATGCCTAGCTCAGGATATTCCACGCAGTCAATACTCTTAATGCTACTCTGTGAGAGTACGGCAGCTACTCCACCGATAGTGCCGAGATAGAATCCGCCATGCTTCTGACAGGCATCGGTCACCACCTGGGTACGGTTACCCTTAGCTATCATGACAAGTGAACCGCCATGATCTTGGAACTCATCCACATACGGATCCATACGATTGGCTGTGGTTGGTCCCATTGAGCCACATGGATATCCTTCCGGTGTTTTGGCTGGTCCTGCATAGAGAATTGGATGATCCTTGAAGTACTGGGGAAGGTCATCACCTGCATCCAGACGTGCCTTGAGTTTGGCATGAGCGATATCACGGGCTACAATGATGGTTCCCTTCAGACTGATTCGGGTGGATACGGGATACTTGGTGAGTTCTGCGCATACAGCATCGATGCCTTTGTCCAGGTCTATCTCGATACCCTTAGTGCCTTCACCGGGCTTGCGGTATGACTCGGGAATGAGTTCTGTAGGATTCTCATCCATCTTCTCCAACCAGATACCGTCCTTATTGATCTTTGCCTTGATATTGCGGTCGGCTGAACAACTGACTCCCATGCCGATAGGACAGGAAGCACCATGGCGAGGCAGACGGATGACACGTATATCATGGGCAAGGAACTTGCCGCCGAACTGGGCACCCAGTCCTATCTTGTGAGCCTCGAGCAGCAGTTTCTGTTCCAGGTCCACATCACGGAAGGCACGTCCGGTCTCATCGCCTGTAGTAGGCAGGTTATCGTAATATTTGATGGAAGCGAGCTTCACGGTGAGCAGGTTCTTCTCTGCAGAGGTACCGCCGATGACGAAGGCGATATGATATGGAGGACAGGCTGCTGTACCCAGACTCTTCATCTTCTCCACGAGGAAAGGCAGCAGGGTACCTTCATTCTGAATAGTGGCCTTGGTCATAGGATAGAAGTAGGTCTTGTTGGCGGAACCTCCACCCTTGGCTACCATCACGAAGCGATACTCGGCTCCCTCGGTTGCCTCGATGTCTATCTGGGCAGGAAGGTTGCAACGGGTGTTCACCTCATCGTACATATTAAGCGGTGCATTCTGAGAATAGCGCAGATTGTCCTGTGTGAAGGTGTTGTAGACACCACGTGAGAGTGCCTCTTCATCCTCAAAACCGGTCCATACCTGCTGTCCCTTCTCACCATGGATGATGGCGGTACCGGTATCCTGACAGAACGGGAGGATGCCTTTCACGGCGGTCTCTGCATTACGCAGGAACTGCAGAGCTACATATTTGTCGTTCTCACTGGCTTCAGGGTCCTGCAGAATCTTGGCTACCTGCTCATTGTGAGCACGGCGCAACATAAACTCTACATCATGGAATGCTTGTTGTGACAACAGAGTGAGGGCGTCAGGACTTACCTTGACAATCTCTTTACCCTCAAAACTGGATACAGTAACGCCATCTTTACTCAAAAGGCGATACTCAGTGTCGTCCTTGCCCGTCTGGAACATAGGAGCGTACTTAAATTCTGGTGTTTTTGCCATAAATGAATGTTGATTTTATAACTTTTTTATGTTGATTACTTCTTTCGTCGTCTTCATAACCGTACTTAATAACCGAAGATTTCATCGGTGCTGACACGGCGAATAGGAGCTATCCTCTCCAATGACTTGATATCGAGATTCTTCTCATCACCGAGGATAAGATATTTCATCGGCTTCTTTGCCATGTTCTGCTGTTCAAACTTCACGATGTCCTGCAGGGTGACAGACGGAAGTTTCTCATAGGTGGTGCGGTTGATATCATAATCCAGACCACGCTGCTGAGCACCCAGATAGGAATTAAGCACATCAAAACGTGTGACACGTTGTGCCTGCAGAGTCTTCATCAATGACTGCTTGGCTATCTCAAAGGCTGACTGACTCTGCGGTACGCTGTCGAGTATCTGACGGAACACGCGGATGCAGTCCATCATCTTGTCATTCTGTGAGATGATATGGGTGAAGAAATTCTCATAGTGGTTTTTACGCCATGGGGTACGATAGAGGGCGTAGGCATTGTAGGCCAGTCCGCGTGACTCACGGAGTTCCTGGAATACGATGGTGTTCATGCCACCGCCGAAATATTCACCCAGCACTCTCTCTACAGCATACTCTGCGGGATTCCATACGCGGTTCTCATTATGGAACATGGTCATATAGATGTTCTTGGCATCGTAAGGTGCCAGCAGTATCTCATTCTTCGGAGTGGTCTGTTCGATATACTCTTTACCTGCGGGTACGGGCTTCAGGTTCTTGGCTACCTGATGGCAAGTGGCAAAGGTCTTGTTGAAGTCGGTGAGCGACAGGGGTCCATAATATAATATGGTGTGCTGCAGACCGAAGAGATGATGCAGTTGGGCAGTCATCTGGTCGGGACTAGTGCTACGGAGCTGGCTATCGCTCATCACATGACGGAATGAATTGTAAGGACCGAACATACCATAAGCACGGAGGCACTGATAATTAGCCTGCTGATCGCTCTTCCGGTCATTGCGCGCCTTGATCTGAATGGCTACGAACTTATTCCAGGTAGCGGTGTCGCCCTTACAGGTGGTTATCAACTGATCCAGCAGACGGGTGGCTTTCGCCATGTTCTCCTGCAGACCGGTGACATAGATACTGGTGGTATTATCGGACACACTGATGCCATAACTGCAGGCGAGCTTATAGAATTCCTTCTTGATCTGACTCACCGTCTTGTTCTGTGTGCCGATATAGTCGAGATAATCTGATGCGTAAGACAAGGGAAGACTGGACTCTTCGCCAAACTTGAAATAGTAAGCCAGCGTGAACAGTCCGTCGTCTGTATTCTGCTTATAGAGCAAGGGCAACTTGTTCTTGGTGGTACTGACGGTCAGGTCTTTTTTGAAATCCAGGAAGCGGGGCTCGATGGGTTTCACCTGACTGTTATGGATGTCATTGAGGTACTTGCTGCTCATATCCCGGTTGGTAGGGATGGCGGTAATAGCTGGTTTGTCTATCTTCTTCTGGGTGGAATCGGTGCCCTGCTCCTTATAGACAGTGACGAAACCATTGGTAAAGAAACGATTGGCAAAGGCCACAATCTGCTGTTTGGTGATGTGTGACTGACGGTCGATGCGACCTGCCTGCTGTGACCAGGGTACATCATTGATGAAGGCATCTACCAATTTACCTACACGATTTTTGTTGTCCTGCAGGGAACGATAGTAACGGAGCTTCTTATTGTTGATGATGGCGGGCACGAGGTCGTCGTCGAATTCGCCACGCTTCAGTTTGTCTATCTCATCGAGTGCCAACTGGCGCACCTCCTTAAGGGTCTGACCCTCCTTTGGAAATGCCTCTACCAGCAGGGCGGAATAGTCGTGGAGTTCATAAGTTCCGGCTCCTACGCCCATACACTTCATGGTCTGCTCCAAATCCACATCATACAGACCAGCACTGCCATTGGACAGGATGTCACCCATCAGGTTGAGCGTATCTGCCTCTGCACTGTTACCGGCTTCACCACGCCATGCCATCATGATATTGGGGGCTTCCAGACCGATGACGGTGGTATCCACGGGAGCTGCCAATGACGGCTGCAGACCGAATTCGGGACGGGAAAGCGTGGCAGAAGGTTTCCAACTGCCAAAGTACTTATCAAGGGTGGCAATGACTTCATCCGGATTGAAATCGCCTGCCATACAGATGGCTATATTGTTAGGTACGTAATAACGGTGGAAGTAATTCTTGATATTGGTGATGGAAGGATTCTTCAGGTGTTCCTGTGTACCTATCGTGGTCTGCGTACCGTAAGGATGAGTGGGAAAGAGCTTGCCGAACATGGCATCATACTCTTTTTCACCGTCATTGGCGAGTCCTATATTATACTCCTCATATACGGCTTCCAGTTCGGTATGGAATCCGCGTATCACCATATCCTGGAAGCGGTTGGACTGTATCTTCGCCCAGTTGTCTATTTCATTATTGGGGATGTTCTCTTCATAGCAGGTGACATCGAAACTGGTGTAGGCATTGCTGCCTTCACTGCCGATGGATGCCATCAACTTGTCATACTCATTGGGAATGAAGTATCGGGCAGCTATCTGACTCACGGAGTCAATGCCATGATAGGCGGCTTTGCGCTGGGCGGGGTCGATGAGCTTGCGATAGGCTTCATAACGATTCTCGATGTCCTGCAGATAGGGGGCTTCCTTCACGGGATCGCTCACACCGAAAGTATGGGTGCCCTTAAACATCAGGTGCTCCAGATAGTGAGCCAGGCCTGTGGTCTCGGCAGGGTCATTGCGCGAACCGGTCTTCACGGCGATATTCGCCTGAATACGGGGTTTCTCCTTGTTGACTGACAGATACACCTTCAGTCCGTTGTCGAGGGTATACACACGGGTGCCCATCAGGTCGCCTTTCACTGTCTGATACTTGTACTCCTTGGCTGCCGTACCGATTGGTATCATCATGACAGCCGCCACTAAAACAGTTATTAATTTCATTACTTAATTATATTGGTTATTTCATTAACTTCATTTATAGTGAATGTTCCATCGCATTCATTTATATTGAATGTTTCATTGAATACTTTCCAGGGTAGCTTCCAGTGTCTCCTGGTCCACGCCTCCCATGTCAAACTCCTTCTGAGCATCTGCTCTTACGGCTTCCAGCCACTGACTGCGTGCTGCAGCCCCGTCACTGCTGATGCGCTGGGCATCGGCATCGGTGATGGTCTGGATACCATAATAATCTAGTATCAGACGATAAGCCCATGCATACTGGTAGTCGGCATAATGGTCATAAGCATCCTGCAGACGCTCATCTACGGTCTGTATCGTGTCGAGGGTGCCGTCCTTGATATCTGCCACCAACTGAGTATCAACAGTATCAGGCAACAGAAGTCCCATCAGGTCGGTCCAGTGTCCTTCTCCCTGATTGTCGACAGGTGCCGACAGATCGCCCAGACTACCTGCCTGATCTATCACGCAACCCATATACATGTGCAACGCCATATCGTAATAGGCGATGCCATGACGGAGGGCGGTAGCGCGGATATGATAACCGCGATAGCAATATTCATCCACGCAGGGACCTGCAGCCTGCTGCAACTGCTGCAGGATGCGCTTGCCCTGTCCTATCTCGCCAACGGTAAGCGGTGAGAGGAAATCAAAGGTGACCAGACTCTTCCTGCTGCCCTGTACACGCATATCCCTGCGTGCCCACTTATGGACATCACGATAGAGACCTACGGTGACGAGATTGCGACCCGGTACGAGACTGAGTGCATCGCCGCTGCCGATGACATAAGAGAAAGGCAGACTGCGGGTGTCGGGATGGGTGGCTATCTTGCCCAGACAGACGGAGAACGTACCGATATGGGCGGGCCAGAGTATATGACTGCCTGAGGCGGTCTTGCTGCCACGCTCCAAGGTGCCGTAATGGATGGGACCCATCTTATAGGCATGGTTGGAGAAGTTGGTGTTGCTGCCGGCATTATAGAATGAATAGGCACCGCCTATCAGAAGGGTACTCTTATGATGGGAAGCGGAGAAGGGACCGCAGAAAGCGGCACACGCCTCGCCGTTGGACATATAACTGTTGACAAAGAAGAGACTGCTCTCGGCACTGAATCCACCTGTTATCTTGGTTGCCTCCCCTAGGAAGGAGTCTTCGATGTGAGCTCCGTCTGTGACTGAAGAACCTTCTGTGACGAGGGTGTTGCGCAGAATCACGCCATTGCCTATATAGACACTAGAATCGAGCGAGGAAAGGATGCTGCAGTCCACCAGACTGGTGGCTCCGTTCACCTCACAGTCGTCCTGTACCACGGTATTGGTTATCTCCTGGGTATTGATGATTTTTACATGACTGCCTATCATTCCGCGTTCTGGAGTTGACAGACGTACTTCCTCGGATATAAGGCGATGAATAGCCTGACGAAATAATTTATCAGATGAGTGACGCACCATCAGGGCTGCCAGTTGACTGGTGAGTCCATGATAAGCCACCACATTGCCCTCCCCTGCCTCATTGAGTACTGACACGAGTTGACCGTCACCATAAGTGGCTCCCTCTGTGGTCTCTATGGTACATACATTGGAGATATAGGTCTCATCTCCGATATCGTAATTATGGATATAGTTGTGGACGTTCTCTATCAGGCAGTTGTCGCCTATGGTGACATTACGCAGCGTGGCATTGTTGATACCGCTGTGCTTATTGAAACCTTCACTGACAGCTACCATCTTCTCGAACTCACCCAGACGGATATCGCCATAAAACATGACACGATGAAACGCATAAGGACGGAAGCCATCTGCCACCATCACGCGTTCCCAGTCTTCCGCCCAACAGTCATTCTGACTGAGGGTGTCTATCTCTTCCAATGTAAGGGGACGATAATCACTCATAGTCTTGATATAAAAAATCATTATAGGGATATTTCTGCACATGAAGCTCACGTACACGCTTATAGAGCACTTCTCGTAGCTCATCGATATTCTGTTTCTCACGGGCTGAGATGAAGAGACAGTTGTCTTCCATCTTCGCCATCCAAGTACGTTTCAGTTCCTCTAAGGATACATTTTCTTTAGTAGCGGGGGTGAGATCGTCTTCTTCCTTCTCCACCCAACTGTAAGCGTCTATCTTATTGAATACGATCATCGACGGTTTCTCGGCACAACCCAGTTCCGCCAGTGTCTTCTCCACCACTTTGATCTGGTCCTCAAAGTCGGGATGGGAGATGTCCACCACATGCACGAGCATGTCAGCCTCACGCACCTCATCCAGGGTACTTTTGAAGGAGTCGACCAAATCAGTGGGTAACTTACGGATAAACCCTACGGTATCCGCCAACAGAAAGGGTAGATTCTCTATGGTCATCTTGCGCACGGTAGTATCAAGTGTGGCAAAGAGTTTATTCTCGGCAAACACCTCACTTTTGGAGAGAAGATTCATCAGTGTGGACTTGCCCACGTTGGTATAACCCACCAGTGCCACACGTATCAGTCTTCCGCGATTACGGCGCTGGGTGGTCTTCTGCTTGTCTATCTCTTCCAGTCGCTGCTTGAGCAGAGTAATACGGTGGAGGATAATACGACGGTCCATCTCCAACTGGGTCTCACCCGGTCCACGAAGACCTACACTACCCTTTCCACCTCCACTTCCGCTACCGCCTCCCTGGCGTTCCAAATGAGTCCAGAGTCGCTGCAGTCGGGGCAGCATATATCGGTGCTGTGCCAATTCCACCTGAGTTTTGGCCTCAGCTGTCTGTGCACGCATGGCGAAGATATCGAGTATCAGACTGGTACGGTCCAGTATCTTCACCTGTAGTTCCTTCTCTATATTACGAATCTGTTTGGCAGAAAGTTCATCATCAAAGATGACCATACCCACTTCGCGGTCATTCTCTTCCTCGTCCTTGATGTATTGCTTGATTTCCAGAAGTTTACCAGTACCCACATAAGTCACGGAATTAGCACCTGCCACCTTCTGCGTGAAGCGCTTCACCGTTACGGCACCTGCCGTATCAGCCAGGAACTCCAGCTCATCCAGATATTCCTTGGTCTTGGCTTCATCCTGTTCCTGTGTGATAAGACCTACAAGCACTGCAGTCTCTGCTTTTGCCTCAGATATTACGAATTCTTTCATCCTCTATTATTTCCTTCTTTTATAAAAGTATAAATTTCATATAATCCTACAAAGGTACTAATTATCTATGAATATACATTCAATTTTACGCAAAAAAACATTAAACCATTGGGATATCCCTGCGTCTAATAGAGAAAAACAATACTAAAACATAAATCGATGAAACGAAATCTACAACTGGGAATGTGCCTGCTCTGCACGATAGGTACTTTTCTGCTGGGCACTGCAAAGGCAACAGCGCAACCGCGCTACGACATGCGACAACTCCAACGGGAAAAACTAGACCGCGGTGTGGTGGCTGTGAAGGATGACAGTGGCCACGTAATGGTGAGCTGGCGATTGCTCATCAATGATGCGAAGAACGAAAAGTTTGATATTTTTCGCAACGGCGTTCGACTCAATCAGGCTCCCATGGCGAATGGGGGTACCTGCTATACCGACATACATCCTCTCGCTACTGATGCCACTTATGAAATAAAGGAAACAACGCATAATGCAAAAACCGCTGATATCAACGGGAAATACACGTTAAAAGCGGATGCTCCCTGCGGATATATCCCCATAAAAGTAAATAAACCGGAGGATGGTAACACCCCAGACGGGAGAACCTATACATACAATGCCAATGATGCCAGTGTGGGGGATGTGGACGGTGACGGCCAATATGAAATCATACTGAAATGGGATCCTTCCAACAGCAAAGATAACTCGTTCGACGGATACAGCGGCGAGACGATACTGGACTGTTACAAGATGGACGGCACGCAACTATGGCGCATCCACTTGGGCAAAAATATCCGCAGTGGTGCCCATTACATCCCCTTCATCGTATACGACCTAGATGGTGACGGCAAAGCGGAGCTGATGGTAAAGACGGCCGATGGCACTATCGATGGCAAAGGAAAGGTGATAGGCGATGCTGACAAAGACTGGCGCAACAATGCAGGACGTATTCTCACCGGTCCTGAATACCTGACTGTATTCAATGGACTCACGGGTGAAGCGATGGCTACCGTAAACTATATACCGGAACGGGGCGACCCGATGGGCTGGGGCGACAATCGAGGCAACCGCTCTGAACGCTATCTGGCTGCACTGGGATATCTGGACGGACGACATCCGTCTGCCATCTTCTGTCGCGGTTACTATACAAGAACGGTACTGGCTGCCTGGGACTGGGACGGCAAACAGCTGAAACAGCACTGGACCTTTGACACCAACGACAAGCTATGGAGTGACTATGCCGGACAGGGCAACCACAATCTGAGAGTGGCTGACGTGGACGGTGACGGAAAAGACGAGATAACATATGGCAGTATGGCCGTGGACCATGACGGTACAGGACTTTATAATACGGGCATGGGGCACGGTGATGCCATCCACCTGATAGCATCACCCAAAGAGAATGGCAAACTGATGATTTGGGACTGCCATGAGAACCGCAGAGACGGCAGTGAACTGAGGGATGCTGCCACAGGCAAAATCATCTTCCAAATCAAAAGTAATACGGACGTGGGGAGAGCCATGGCTGCTGACATAGACCCCACACATCCCGGTTGGGAGATGTGGAGCAGCGAGAGCCAAGGAATACGTGACATGGAAGGTCATGTGGTCAAACCTTCTCATCCGGATACCACTAAGGTGAATGAGCAACAACAAATACCACAATGGCAAGGCAACGGAAGACGACCATGGACTGACAATACCGCCCTCTTCCTGAAAGGCAGACGACTGCCCACCAACTTCGGTATCTGGTGGGACGGCGATCAGCTCCGTGAGATGCTGGACCACAACTGCGTGAGCAAATACAATTGGGACAACGGAAAGATGACAACACTCAAGACATTCGACGGATGCCAGTTTAATAATGGCACCAAGAGCAATCCCTGTCTCTCTGCCGACTTACTGGGTGACTGGCGTGAGGAGGTTCTGGTTCGCACAGCCGACAGTAGGGAACTGCGTCTGTATATCACCACGATACCCACACAGACACGCATTCCCTGTCTGATGGAAGATATACCCTACCGCCTGAGTGTAGCAGTAGAGAATGTAGGCTATAATCAGCCTCCGGAACCCGGATTCTATATCGGGGAATAATCCCCCATTACACTCAAAGACTTTATTCATAAAAATGGTAATCGCCCACTGTCTCCTCGACAGCGGGCGATTCAGGTTAATTTTTCCTCATTGCTTATAAATGCTACTATTACTTAATAATTTCCACTAACTAACAAATCGTCTAAAAACCAACTTAATACATTAACTCATAATACACATTAACCCACATAATCCCCAAAAACAGTCTATCTACCTACGAACTAAAATACTACAATATCTTTATTTTAATCCGCTTTATAATATATACGAGCGAACTAACTTATTTACTTATTTTTTCCTTAAAATATGAGCGATATTCCGCATTATTAACAAATATACGGGAAATCTGCTCATTATTCACATCTTCCAGTATCATCGGAAACCTATCATCCGGCTGCATCGTATAGAATGACATATCCGACAGATACAGTCCGTCCACATGACGGGCATAAAGTCCGTAGGCTGGTGTCGGCCCTGCAAAACGAGGTTCGGGATAATTAGTTCCCTGCTCCCGGTAAGGGACTGCTACTTTCCTGCCACCTCCACGATACGTCAGACTGATATGACTGAGTGATATCCTACGGAGCGGTACGCCGGGCATACCTGTCACGATGATACCTGCCAGTGAATCCACATCATCTGCCACCACATTGGATATCATGATATCGGCACCTGAAGAGGCCGTTGTTATCTCCTTGGGACCTCGGTTGCGACACCCTGTGGTGATATAGATGGGATAATGGTGCACATGATTCATCGTGATATTGCTCACCACTATATTCTCCATACTGCCCTGGTCCACTTCCTCGAAAGCCAGTCCACTGCTGTACATGAAGGTGCAATTGGTGAGGGTAATGTTGCGATAACCGCCGTTGGACTCGGTGCCCAACTTGAAGCGTCCACACACCCAGTTCACCGGTTCCGGCACACGGGTGCCATCCAGATAAGTGCCGCACTTATATCCCGTGATGATACAATTGCTGATGGCAATATGTTCGGTAGTCACCGGTCGCTGCAGGGCATAGGAACTCTTCAGCACCAGCGCATCATCATTCGGCGTATTGATCTGACAGTTGCTCACCGTCATGTATTTGCAGCAGTCGATGTCAAAACCGTCACGATTGGTATCTATCGTCACGCCATCCACGTTCACCCGTTCACACCCTGTGGTGATGATACCGAAATGGCCACCTCTATAGATGGTGATGTCACGGATAGTCACCTGTCGGCAGCACTTCAGTGCTATTGCCTTGTCACCCATCCCGATGCTACCGCCCTGCACATGACCGGATTTCTCCGTATCCTTCCTGGTCAGTCCCAGACCGTCTATCATCCCATGACCGGTGATGGCAATGTCCTGCTCACCCTCAGCCCATATCAGACTGTTATGGAAATAAGTATGTCCACCGTCCTGGTATTCCTGTCCCTCAAAAGGTTCAGAGGCATCGTAAGCCTTCTTGTCGTCTGTTGCTATAATGACACAGCCCGGCTCCAGCACCAATTCTATATGACTCTTCAGACGGATGGAACCGCATAAGTATTTCCCCGCGGGTATCACTACCCTTCCGCCACCGTCATGGGCGGCAGCCTCTATCGCCTTGTTGATGGCGATATGGTCAGGCGCCATGCTGTCACCCTTGGCACCATAATCACGCACGTTATAATCGGCGAGAATCAGTTGCAGGGATGTCAGCAACAGGAGAGATAGGAGAAATATACGCTTCATTGTCATCTGTTTATTTTAGTGATTGAATCTATTCATCTGAGTGATTACATCGGCAAAAGTAGTGAAAAAAC
>DAIRCP010000042.1:0-28115 GCA_036796635.1 Prevotella sp.
CTTTCAATTACCATACCTATCTGGAAATGTGGCGAGGAGGAATATACGGTAATGTGGCCTATACATCGAATGATGAGCGCACCACGGCATCGGTGGGTGTACGCACTGACTTCTGCAATTACTCGTCGCTGATGAACAATCCGATGAAACAACTGTCACCGAGGTTTGCTATATCCCATGATCTGACCGACCAGTTTACGGTAAGCGGCAGCATCGGCATCTATTATCAGTTGCCTGCCTACACTTCCATGGGATTCATGGACAATAACGGCACACTTATCAATAAGTCCAATCTGAAATATATGAAGGCTACTCAGGGCAGTCTGGGCGTCAGTTGGCACAAGAACAATATATGGGAACTGTCCGTAGAAGCTTTCTATAAGAAATACAGCAATATTCCGCTTTCACTTGCCGACAGTATTCCGTTGGCCTGCAAGGGAAATGATTATGGCGTGGTGGGCAATGAACTGCTGACATCCACTGCCAGTGGTCGTTCGTATGGTGTGGAGATTCTGGCCAAAGTGTATATCGTGCAGAAAATAAATGTTTCATCATCACTCACTTTATTCAAGAGTGAATACCGCAATGATGACCACAGCAGTTATATCGTGTCGGCCTGGGACAACCGATTCATCTTCAACCTGCGGGGTACCTATTATCTATCCCGTTCGTGGAGCATGGGCATGAAACTGAGTTGCATCGGCGGTAATCCGTACACTCCTTATGACATCAACAAGACTTCGCTGGTCACTGCATGGGACTCACAGGGGAAAGCCTTCTATGACTACAGCAGATACAATGCGGAACGACTCTCTGCATACGGACAAGCTGACATCAGGATAGACAAGACCTTCTACTTCAGAAGCTGGATGCTGGGCATTTATCTGGATGTGCAGAACATCACCGGAAGTAAACTGAAGCGCCAACCTGTACTGATGAGCACCGGCACAATATCCAATCCGAATGCTCCGGCAGCACAACAACAGTATGTGATGAAAACTATAGAGCAAAGTTCCGGTTCGGTACTGCCCACCATCGGTCTGACCATGGAATTCTAAAGGCTGCCGTCAAAGACTGCCCCACATGTGAAGAAGAGAACAGAGAGCATATACAACAAAAAAGAGGATGGTACCCAATATGTAGGTCCATCCTCTTTTTTTATTTTAATCTGGTAAACTTGATTAGAAGTCCTTTGTCATTTCAGCCACTTCAGCATTGATTCTGTTGGCAAACTCTTCCATGGTCAGTGTGCTCTGCTCGCCACCACCTTGTGGACGCACAGCTACAGTACCATTGTTCTGCTCCTGCTCACCAACGATTATCATGTAAGGTACACGCTTAAGTTCATTGTCACGAACCTTACGGCCAACCTTCTCATTACGGTCATCGATGATGGCACGTACATCATGCTCATTAAGATAAGCTGCCACCTTGCGGGCATAGTCATTGTACTTCTCAGAAATAGGCAGGATAGCTACCTGGTCTGGAGTAAGCCACAATGGGAAGTGACCGCTGGTATGCTCTATCAGCACGGCAGTGAAACGTTCCAATGAACCGAACGGTGCACGGTGAATCATCACTGGGGTCTTCTTGGTGTTGTCCTCATCTGTGTATTCCAACTGGAAACGCTTAGGAAGATTATAATCTACCTGGATTGTACCCAACTGCCAACGACGGCCGATAGCATCCTTAATCATGAAGTCGAGCTTAGGGCCATAGAATGCAGCCTCACCATATTCCACTTTGGCCTTCATACCCTTCTCTGCACATGCTTCCTGGATGGCCTGCTCAGAACGAGCCCAGTCCTCATCAGTACCTACATACTTCTCATGGTCCTTAGGATCACGGAGAGAAATCTGTGCCTCATATTCAAATCCGAATGCCTTCAATACCACATTGATGATATCCATCACATTCAGGAACTCCTGCTTTACCTGGTCAGGACGGCAGAATATATGAGAATCATCCTGTGTGAACGAACGGACACGGGTGAGACCGTGAAGCTCACCGCTCTGCTCATAACGATACACGGTACCGAACTCAGCAATACGTAGAGGCAGATCCTTGTATGAACGTGGCTTCCAAGCGAAAATCTCGCAGTGGTGAGGACAGTTCATTGGTTTCAGCATATATTCCTCACCCTCTTCAGGTGTATGGATAGGCTGGAATGAATCCTTGCCATAGTGAGCATAGTGACCGGAAGTGACATATAGCTGTTTACTACCGATATGCGGAGTGATAACTTCTTGATAGCCAAAGCGATTCTGCAACTTACGCAAGTGATCCTGCAGACGCAGACGGAGATTGGTACCTTTTGGCAACCAGATAGGCAGACCTTTACCCACCTTCTCAGAGAACATGAAGAGTTCCATCTCCTTACCAATCTTGCGGTGGTCACGCTTCTTAGCTTCCTCGAGCATCACGAGATACTCGTCGAGTAATTTTTTCTTAGGGAATGAAATACCATACAGACGCTGCATCTGCTCACGGGTAGCATCACCACGCCAGAAGGCACCGGCAACGCTGGTAAGTTTCACAGCCTTGATAGGAGCGGTGTTCATCAAGTGAGGACCACGGCAAAGGTCAGTAAATGCACCCTGTGTGTAGGTGGTGATGGTTCCATCTTCCAAATCCTGATCAATGTGCTCGCACTTGTAGGTCTGACCATCAGCCTTGAATTCCTTCAGGGCATCAGCCTTGGCTACATCTTTACGGACAACAGGCTCTTTCTTGGAAGCCAGTTCCTTCATCTTATCCTCAATCTTGGGGAAATCGCTCTCCTTGATGGATTCACCTTCAGGCAACAGAACATCATAGAAGAAACCATTCTCTATGGCTGGGCCGAAACCAAACTGGATTCCAGGGTACAATTCCTGAAGTGCCTCTGCCAACAAGTGGGCAGAAGTGTGCCAGAAGGTATGCTTGCCTTCTTCATCATCCCACTTGAAGAGAGCTATCTTGGCATCTTCATTGATAGGACGATTGAGTTCTACTGTCTCGCCATTTACACTGCATGACAATACGTCACGTGCCAAAGCTGGCGAAATGCTTTCGGCAATCTGAAGTCCAGTCACGCCCTGCTCATACGAACGAACAGATCCGTCTGGAAAAGTAATGTTGATCATATCTACAATATATGTTTAAAATTATTCGATACAAAAGTACAAACAATTTTTGAGACTACACCATTTTCATGCATTATTTTTCCAATTACTTATATAAAGTAAGGCTGCTACTTATACAATCGAGCACTGCTTCTTATGCAATCGGCGATGCTTACTTCGTATTTTTCTTAATGATGCTGTAGGCGGTATAAAGTCCTAATTCACCTGCTTTGGACAGGTCGCCTATGCCTTCCGTCTTATGACCACTCTGTATGCGGGCTATTCCACGGTTATACCATGCTTCGGCTATACCATGGTCTAACTGCAATGCATTGGTAAAATCATCAATGGCATGACCGTAATCCTTACGGACGGCATAGATACATCCTCTATTATAATATAGATAAGCATTTTGAGGATCCAGTCGGATGGCCTGAGTCAGGTCGCTCACCACATTGGCGGTCTTGATAGTCACATCAGTACCGTTGGAAGCCTGATAACCATTCTGCTTCTGCTGGCACACAGCGCGCTGCCAATAAGCAAGTGCAGAAGTACTGTCGGCTAGAATGCAGGAAGTAAGGTCTTCTATTGCACTCTCAAAATTCTGAATGGCTGTATAAGCCACAGCCCGCTGCAACAGCAATTTAGTGGCTGCAACAGTAGTATGCGTTTTACCGATAGCTGCTGTAAGCGTATCAATCCGCAGGAAATATGTCTGACTCTGATGTTCATCCAGTATTGGCGAACTGCTATTGATATATATTTGATGATGGCTAGATACAGTACGGTTATAGGCATCCACTTGCTTATCGTAAGCGATATAATTCTTTACCTCATTATGATACGGAGTGAGCGACAATTCATACATAGGCAGATAGGACATATCCACCTTGCGATTCTGTACCTGTCCGCGATATGCGCTCTTGTATTGCGGCTCATTATCTTCCTCGTCGGCAACGACCAACTGATTGTACTTATCCAGATTCAATTCACTGCGCTTACGCAACTGACGTCTGTTCAGTCTGGGCTGCGTGCCATAGAGTTGCTTATACAACTGGGCCTTGAAGATACGGAACTCATCTATTTCTGCCTGATGGACCATACCTAACCGCCGATAGCAAAGGGCACGATAATGCAGACCCGTCCAGAAATTGGGGAAACTGGCTATCACCTTAGAATAATCACGAATGGCAGCACGAAGATTTCCGGTTTTATCCAGCAACAAGGCTCGATTGAAAAGGGCCATCAAGTTGTTCGGTTCCAGCGAGAGCACAAAATCGAAGTCAGTAATGGCACGGTTATCGTCGCCCACCTGAGCACGGAGCAGTCCTCTATTGTAATGTGCAAGAAAATTGTTGGGGTCTAAATCAAGTGCTATGTCATAATCCTGCATGGCTCCACGCAAATTATTCTGATTAACCCTGCACAGCGCACGGTTGATATAGTTGCCAGACTCCTTCGGCATCAGATGGATAGTCTTATTCAGATAGCCTTCTGCGTCCTTCCATTTTCCACGATGAAGGCTGATGGATGAACGCACCTGCCAGGTGGCGCCATCATAAGCATCCAACTTCAGACTTTGGTCCAGCGCTTTGATAGCCTGTACTGTATCACCTTTCATCAGATAGATCTCGCCCTTCACCGAATAGGCTTTGGCATACGTACTCCAATGCGTAAGCATGCTGTCCAAATCCAATAATGCAGCATGATAATCTTTTTTCTGAACCTTACAGAGCATGCGGTTGTACCACAGTCCCTGATTGTCCGGCTCATACTTGAGTGCCTGCGTATAATCAGCCACTGCATCATCAAAACGCTTGAGATGGATACGCGAGAGTCCACGTAACTCATACATGTTCACCACATACGGATTGCGCTTGATAGCCTCGGAACAGTCACTCTCACTACCTAAATAATCATCCAGATAAAATTTGGCCACAGCTCGATAGAACCATGGCTCATATAGGTAAGGTTTGGAACTGATAGCCTGATTAAAATATTGAATGGAGAGTACATAATCTTCATAATAAAGCGCCGAACGCCCTATTTCCACCAGTCGGTCTGTATTAAACTGTGCGAAACCGCAAACAGACCATACGGACAATAAGAATATGAAGACTCTCCGTTTCAACTATTTATGTTTCAATACAGGTACTTTTACCTTATATCTTGAACGGAACCTACCCTGCAGCAGAGCTCTCAGTTTACTCTTGATGAGCGTCTTGCGCAAAGGAGAAATATGGTCAATAAACAGTTTACCTTCCAGATGATCGAACTCATGCTGCATCACTCGTGCCAGATAACCATCTATCCACTCGTCATGTTCCTGCAAATCCTCATCGAGCCATTTCACATGTATACGTTTGGCACGTGTCACCTTCTCATAAATGGCAGGCAGACTCAGACAGCCCTCTTCCATGGTCTCCGTCTCACTGTCATCCAGTTCCAGAATGTGCGCATTGATATAAGCACGACGGAAGTCTTTGTACTCAGGAAAATCCTCAGCCAGGGCACTCAGGTCTATCACGACCACGCGGATGTCCTTACCAATCTGCGGGGCAGCTAAACCTACGCCGTCACTGTCGGTAAGCGTTTCAAACATATCACTAATAAACTCCTTCAGATTAGGATAATCTGTAGGAATATCTTGGGCAACCTTTCTCAATACCGGTTGACCGTAAGTATAAATAGGAAAAATCATTTTCTGCTGTTTAAGTAATCTTCTAATATAATGGTGGCACTGATTTTATCCACCACAGCTTTATCCTGACGCTGTTTCTTCTTCATGCCTCCGTCAAGCATCGCCTGATGGGCAAGTACGGAGGTAAACCGTTCATCATAATACTCAATAGGGACCTCTGGCACTGCCTTTCGCCAGCGTGCAACAAACTGCTGGACTCTAGCCAGGTTCTCGCTAGGAGCGCCATTGGGCTGCTTAGGTTCACCTATTACTATACGTTCTACCTGCTCTTTGGAGATATAGTCCTCCAGGAATTTCATCAGTTCTGATGTGGAGACAGTCACCAATCCTCCAGCAATGATTTGCAGAGGATCGGAGACTGCTATACCTGTACGTTTTTTACCGTAATCAATGGATAGGATTCTCGCCATGCTAATGTGCTCAGAGCTTATTTAGCGAAGAGCAACCATGCATCAGCATACTTTGCGCGCAGTTGATTCTTACTGGTAACTGCGGCAGCTTTGTCTGCGAATGTTGTGGCAATCACGCGATACATATTGCGGTCATTATTCTTGGCAATCTGTGCATCGTAGCCAGCGCTCTTCAAAGTCTGTTGCAGACCTTCTGCATTAGCTTTCAAGCTGAAAGAACCTACAACTACACTGAAATTCTTCAGTCCGGCACCACTGACTACTGTCACTGCCTCCTGGCGTACAGTCTCATTATCGCCGTTGTCCATAACGGTAGTCTGATCAGCTGGCTTTGTTTCTACCGTTGGAACTGTTACAGTCTGCTCCTGTACTACAGGTTGCTGTTCTGGAGTAGTTTGTGCTTGTTGCTGCTCAGCAGCCATGGCCTTATTGTAAGCTTGTCTGTAAGCACTTTCACTTGATTTACAGCCTGTCAAGGCAAGAGCTACGCATATTCCTGCGCATAATACTGTGTACTTCTTCATATAATCTACTTTATTGTTTTATAGGATTAAATACTTTATAATCAATTTATGAATGCGAAATTACAAAATATCGGGGAAATTCTTTCACTTTATGCACATAAAGTTTGTTAAATGGGCAAAAACGAGGTGTTTTAACAAAAAATGATAGATAAAGTAAGGCCTGTTTGGAAAAGTATTTGTATATTTGCCTAAACAATGAGAAACTAAATGTTTAATTTAAAATATATACGACTATGAAAAGTTTAGGTTTTATTGGCGCATTTCTCGGCGGAGCCGTAGCAGGCGCAGTTATCGGTCTCTTGTTGGCACCTGAAAAGGGTACCGATACTCGTGAAAAAATCACTGATGCAGTGGATGACTTCCTCAAGAAGCATGATATCAATCTCAGCCGCAAAGAGGTTGGTGATTTGGTAGATGACATCAAAGAGGCTGCTCCCGAAGCTTAATCACTATGCTCTCTAGCGATAAAAATGTAGAATCAATAGCACAGCTAATTACTGCGCTTAAAGATTATATCGGACTTCAGAAGGAATATCTGAAGTTCGATGTAATTGATAAACTGGTACGTCTGGTCACAGCACTCACTTTTGCTGTCATTGCTTTCGTACTGGTGATAGCTGTCTTGTTTTATCTCTCATTTGCTGCTGTATATTGGATGGAGCCGCTTACAGGTACTGCATTCGCCTTCGCGATTGTTGCGGCATTCTTCTTGCTGCTGCTTATCCTTGTCAGTATCAAGCGTGAGGCATGGATAGAAAAACCGCTCGTCAAGTTTTTAGTCAATTTATTGATTAATGACTGATTCTTATCCTGGGCAATAATTAATTTTATATCTATAAAATAATGAAATACAATACATTGGAAGAAGTTCAACAACGAAAGGATGAACTCAGCGATAAGATTCAGAAACAGAATGATGAGATAGGCGAACTATGGAATGCATTACTGGAACCCAAAAAAGCAAATACAAAAGGGGAATTCATCGCCAACGTGATAAGTAATGCCATCACTGCATTCGATGCATTTATGCTAGTAAGAAAGCTCACCAACCAGTACAGTGATTTCTTTAGTATAAGGAGTAAGAAGAAAAAAAGAAAATAAGCAGGAATCTAAGATTCGGATTCCTGCTTATTTTCTTCTTCAAGTATACCCACTGGACGTAATGTCTTCACATCAATAATCATCCTTGGTTTTCCCTGTGGCTCTATATAGGTGCCATCCACCTGAACAGCAGCAGTGACTAATTTATTCTGAGGTGTAAACAACTGCATATTTACGAACAGATGATCAAACCCGTGCTTCTCACCGAATGACTTCTTTATCGTATTACGTATTCTGCAGGCACTGCAATGCTTGGAAGTACCACAACTGCCAGCCTCTACAGCATTCTTACAGTGCAACACGTTACCTAATATGTTAGGCATTTTACCCATCTTAGCTTCCGGATTCATCTCGAAGTAATTGGATTTCTCTACGATGAACCTCTTATTAATTAGGAATACTAATTGATCTACTTCCCGAGGAGTGATATCCACAGAAGAAATAGCCCTCTTTTCCTCCCATTTTTTTGCTAATTTGTATACAAAATATGCAATTACAATGAGGACTATGGTTACAATTCCAACAGTAAATTCGACTTTCATCTCTTTTTCTCCATTCATTAAATTCTGCAAAGTTAATCAATATTTTCGATATAAGCAAGCAAAAGGACATAAAAAAAGGGGTATCGCTATACCCCAACCTTTGTTAACCTTAAATCTAATACTATGAAAAACACGATGCAAAAGTACTAAATATCCGTGAATTTGCAAGTTTTTCACAAGGAAAATGCTTTTTAATTTTCATAATTTAACTTTTCCGCATCAGAAACGAGAAATATTTAATCTCCTTTAATAATTAAAAGATGTATTATCTACATTTCTATAGTTACAATTTGTCCGTCATAAGCCATTTTCACCCCCTCAGGAAGTCGACGATTTACTTCTTCATGCCTACCAATATGATGACTGGAATGAATCAAATAAGTCTGCTTCGCCCCTACCCGATGGGCAAAAGCAATGGCATCACTTACCAACTGATGACTATGATGGGGCTTATCAAATCGCAAAGCATTCACCACCAGCACCTTTACATCTTTCAGATAATCCAGTTCACTGGCATCTATCGTCTTCATATCCGTAATGTAGGCCAACGGACCTATCCGATAACCTAATATCGGCAGAAGATGGTGCATTACCTGTATGGGCATGATATCCAGGTCTCCTATCTTTAATAGTTGATGAGGATAAATGGTATTCAGATGTATCTCAGGGATATTCGGATATTTCTGGGCAGCGAAGCAATAAGGCAGAGTCTGATGTAATGCTCTCGTGGCATGCTCATCAGCATAGAGTTCCACATCCCCGAATTTGCAATAAGGACGCAAATCGTCTATGCCACCTACATGATCATAATGTGCATGAGTAATAAGTATACCATCTATCTTACGGAAAGGCTGAGTCATGATCTGCTGCCGGAAGTCAGGTCCACAGTCTATCATGACGCGCGTATTGTCTGTCTCCACCAAAGCTGAACATCGCAAACGCTTGTCATGAGGATCCGTACTGGTACATGTATAACATTGACAACCAATCGTAGGTACGCCGCAACTTGTGCCCGTACCTAAGAACGTCAGTTTCAACTCCATCTTTATTATCCTATCACATTTACTTCCGGCATAATATCGATACCGAATTTGTTTTTTACATCTTTCTGGATGGTCTGATATAGGACCACTACATCTTTGCCTGTGGCATTACCTTTGTTCACCAATACAAGCGCCTGTTTGTCGTGTACGCCTGCAGGCCCCAATGATTTTCCTTTCCATCCGCATTGGTCTATCATCCAACCGGCTGGTATCTTCTCGTGGGCTGCATCTATCGTATAATGAGGCATATGGTCATAAAGGGCAGCCAATTGCTCATATTTTTCCTTGCTGACTATTGGATTCATAAAGAAACTGCCTGCATTTCCCTGTACTTTAGGGTCGGGCAACTTCTCTTCACGTATCATCATGATAATCTGTCGCAACTGCGACAGTGTGGGTGTACTAATGTGCAGTTCATCAAGTTTGGAACGTATATTACCATAGTCCAGTTTGGGTTGATAATCAGACTTGCGATGAAGTCGATAAGTTACTGCAGTGATGAGATACAGATTTTTCCACGCATGTTTGAACTTACTCTGGCGATAACTGTATTCACAGTCATCATTAGTAAATACGCATTTATTTCCGTCGCTCAGTCTCACAGCCTCCACGCTTTCTATCAAGTCTTTGACCTCAGCACCATAAGCACCGATATTCTGAATGGCAGAAGCGCCTACTTCTCCAGGAATGAGTGAAAGGTTTTCTGCACCTTGCCAACCCTGTTCCACCATATATTCCACGACTTCATCCCAAACTTCACCGCTACCGCATCTCAGTAGTACATCACCTGTTCCATCCACAGTTTCATACATTTCCATCCCCTTGATAACTGAATGTATCACAGTGCCATCATAGTAATCTGTAGTCAACAACAGATTACTGCCACTGCCGATAATCAGCAACGGACGGTCAGTGTCCTTCAATTGTTGGGACAATGCCTGTGCCTCTGTCTCTGATGCGTATTCCACGAAACGACGACATCTGGCAGCAATGGCGAATGTATTATGCTTGAGCAGCGAATAATTCTGATAATCGTTCATCGTATATCAAGTTGTAAATTTCGTAAGTTTCCATCGTCCGCCAATGATACGGAAAGCTAATTCCATCTCCAGACCGTTAGCAATACCTCGCATCATAAAGAATTTACGACTGGAACGCTTAGGTGCCACATTGCCGTAAATAATATTATAGATAATCCTGTGTGGCAATTGTGGAGCAAATGCCGGCCATGTTTCCGGTGTAATGATCCCCTCCATATTACTGAAGTCATCGTCTGGGTCTGGGCCGATAAACTCTACGGTCTCTGCCAAACTACGCACCTGATAAGCTGTATCTTGCGAGAACTTATGATAGAAATGAAGGAATGAAGCATTCGCATTTTTAGCAATCGTGGTTTGGTTTACAGATGTCATCATCCACTGACCGTTGATTCTATTAAACAAGAACTGCTTGACAAATTTATGTGCCAGATCTATACGCTCCACCACTACATGATTGATAGAAGTATCCTTCACCATATCCAATTCATGCTTGTTATTAAGTATGAGCGTATAATATCCTTGCCTCATAAAGAAATGATTCATTTTCCACTCAACCTTAGTTATTGAATCCAATTTACCAAACCTATAGACAGGAAGAGGAAACTTGATACGCTTACACTGCAGTTTTCTGTTGGCAGCAAAATTAAAGAAGAAATCATCAAATAGCTCATCGGCAGCCTTAGGCATAGGCGTCTCAGAAATCAGCATCTCCATCGAGTCCACGCCCGCTGTATCAGCTGAATCCGAAGAGTCTGCCGGCACCTCATCATTTTCTTTTGTCTGGTTGCCTTTACATGAGAACATCATGAGCACCATGGCAAAAATCACTATCAAAAATCTATTCATTTTTATCACTTCGGACTGTGTCCGCCTCTCAAATTTCGGCAAAAGTACAACTTTATTTTGATATTTTGCACAGTTTTGCCATAAAAATATTACCTTTGCACCAAATTCTTAATAGATGACTATGATACTTGATAAAATAGACTCACTTCTGAAAGAAGTACAGACCCTCAGTGCCAAGAACGCAGACGAGGTGGAACAACTCCGTCTGAAGTATCTGAGTAAAAAAGGTGAGATTACTGCACTTATGCAGGATTTCCGAAATGTAGCCGCCGATGAAAAGAAAACGGTAGGTATGAAGATCAATGAACTGAAGCAGATTGCTCAGGACCGCATCAATACGCTGAAAGAGCAGTGCGAAACCAGTGATTCTGAGGACCAGGGACTTGACCTTACACGTACCCCATACCCTATCCAGTTGGGTACCCGCCACCCTCTTACGATTGTAACCAATGAGATTATCGATATTTTCTCTCGTATGGGTTTCGTACTAGCCGACGGTCCTGAAGTGGACGATGACCTCCACGTGTTCACCAAATTGAATTTTGCAGCAGACCATCCTGCCCGCGATATGCAGGACACGTTCTTTATCGAGCAGAATCCAAATGATGTAACCAAGAATATATTACTTCGCTCACACACTTCCGGTGATCAGTCTCATTACATGGAGACTCACGAGCCGCCTATCCGTATTCTCTGTCCAGGTAGAGTTTACCGTAACGAGGCGATCAGTGCCAGAGCCCATTGCTTCTTCCATCAGGTAGAAGGTCTTTATATTGACAAGAATGTAAGTTTCACCGATTTAAAGCAAGTATTGCTCACATTCGCCCGTGAAATGTTTGGTCCGGATACAAAGATTCGCTTGCGTCCAAGCTACTTCCCATTCACAGAACCAAGCGCAGAGATGGATATTTCATGCCATATCTGCGGTGGTGTAGGTTGCGGTTTCTGCAAACATACCGGATGGGTAGAAATTCTCGGTTGTGGTATGGTGGATCCTAACGTACTTGAATCCTGTGGTATCGATAGTAAGGTATATACAGGTTATGCATTCGGCATGGGTGTTGAGCGCATCACTAATCTGAAATACAGAGTAAGTGACTTGCGTATGTTCTCTGAAAATGACACTCGTTTCCTCCGCGAATTCGAATCAGCTGATTAGTCAACAATCAATCATATATCATCAAATCACCCATTGGATTATTTCTGATGGGTGATTTTTTATAAACCTTTCCAAAATCACATAAACAGAGAATTCATACTTGCCATGATGACTACATGGAAATAAGATGGAATACAAATATGGGAAAGATAATTATCAGGTGAAACTGAAGAGAGGTTCTTTCAATAATGAAAGAACCTCTCTTCAGTTTGCGGTGCGTACGAGACTCGAACTCGTGACCTCCTGCGTGACAGGCAGGCATTCTAACCAACTGAACTAACGCACCTCAATTGTCGCTTTATCTTAGCGGATGCAAAGGTACTAATATTTTTTTAAATGCAGCATTATTTTCAGAGAAATATTTGCAATATCACAATTTTTACGTTTCGTTTACAATAAATTACCAAAATCAAAGCGATTTAAATCCAAAGTGGACAACCAATGGCAGATGATCGCTGAATCCTGACTGATATCGGTATCCCACATAAGTTCGTTTTGGCTTCACACCACCATACTTATCATCCGGTTCCAGAAGGAAAGGAGCATCATGAATGTATGCACTGGATAGTACCAATCGATCAGTCAACAATACATGGTCAATACTCTCCCACTCCCCTTGATAACAATAACTACCTTTCGCTCCATGTGTACCTTGTATGCCAGCAGTCACATTGCGCAACTGTCTACCACAAAGATATACCAACGAGGAATCGCAGGCGCCGTCATTAAAGTCACCAGCAATGACAATGGCGGCATTGGGTGACAACGCACGGATGGAATCAACAGAAGTAGACATACGACGGGCAACCAACAATCGATTTTCACGAGTGGTCCGTTCACCACCAAAGCGACTCGGCGCATGCACTACAAATACGTGCAGCGTATCACCTGTGACAGCAAGGAGGCTGGCATACAGAACATCACGTGTGGGACGCATATTACGCGACGGAGTAACACGAAGTGGATAAGTACGGATAACAGAGAACATAAATGGTTGATAAAGAAGTGCCACATTGATGCCCCGTTCATCCGGTGAATGTGTTACCAGATACTCATATCCCGCATGACGCAGTAAAGACCTGCGGGTAAGATCAAAGCAAACGCTGTCGCCTTCCACTTCGCACATAGCGACGAGGTCAGGCAACAGCGTTGTATCGTTTTCAGAACCGCAACTGAGCAGTTCCTGTCCTATATGATTGAGTTTACACCAATATCTGCGCGGCGTCCAATGCTTGCCGGATGTAGGAAGAAACTCCTCATCATTCTTCTGTGGGTTATCCGTAAAGTCAAACAGATTCTCGCAATTCAGTTCTACGAGCGTAAACAGAGAGACCAACAGCCATGACCACATCAGACTTTTCTATTTATTCATTTCCGGCAGATGGAATCGATAGTCATTATCAAATACCTCTTTCACCGTATTGACCTCCAACAGTTTTGTTCCACCGCCAGCAGCGATGTTACCACTCAGATAAGCGATTTTATCATTCAGTTCAATATATCCCTTCTGACGCAACATACGTACAGCTGCCAGGAACAACTCCTGATTATCGATTTTCCCCTTCTGGTAAACTGCAATCACACCATAACTCAGATTCAGCAGACGCTGCAGTCTGTCATTATAACAGATGGCTAGCACAGGATTAGGTCCACGGAAAGCTGCCAGATTACGGGCAGTGATACCAGTTGAAGAATCTGTGATAATACCTTTGACACCCAGTTTCTCTGTGGCTTCAATAGCACTGTGAGCCATAAAGTCACGGATATCACAATTATCCTCTACCGGCAATTCAATGACGCCCTCATCGAAGAGGTCTTTCTCTGTCTGCTCAGCAATCTGTGCCATTGTCTGCACAGCCTCATAAGGATACTTGCCACTGGCGGTCTCGCCGGAAAGCATCAGCGCATCCGTATGTTGAGCAATAGCATTGGCGATATCAGTCACTTCTGCACGGGTAGGACGCGGATTCTCTATCATCGTATGCAGCATCTGTGTTGCCACGATGACTGGCTTACGGGCGCGTATGCACTTACGGATAATCATACGCTGAATACCAGGAATACGCTCAATAGGCACCTCAATGCCCAGGTCTCCACGAGCAATCATGATACCATAAGAAGCTTCGATGATCTCATCGATATTATCCACGCCTTCCTGATTCTCTATCTTGGAAATGATTTTAATATCACTGTTGTAAGCATCCAAAATAGCCTGCACCGCACGAACATCTGCTGCAGAACGTACAAAACTATGAGCTACAAAATCAATATCTTCATCAATAGCCAACTTGATATTTTTACGGTCTTTATCAGTCAGTGCGGGCAAGTCGATATGGGCACCCGGCACATTCACACTCTTATGAGAACCGAGGATACCGTCATTCTGGACCTGTGCGATGACAGCCGGACCATTGATGCCGATGACCAGCATATCCAGCGCCCCGTCATCAAAAAGGATATGATTACCCTCCTCTACATCTGTAGCAAAGTTTTCGAAACTCACATTAATGATATCATGAGTAGTATCCATCTCCGGACGACCGAATATCTTTACTACATCACCAGTCTTATAAGAGATTGGAGCATCACAACCAGTAGTTCTGACCTCAGGACCTTTTGTATCGATAAGAATACCTATATGATGAGATACCTTACGCGTGTTCCTTATAATTTCCTTAAGTCCATCGGGAGTAGCATGAGCAGTATTCATTCTCACCACATTCATTCCAGCATTGAAAAGCTGCTGAATGAATTCCACACTACAGCGACGGTCACTGATAGAAGCAACAATTTTAGTTTGTTTCATACCTATTTTAATATATATGAGTACAAGTGTACTCGTTATGGATTACTTATCGGATGCAAAGTTAATGTATTTTTTAGACATAAGGGAATGTTTTTCCTTTTTTTCTTTCTGAAAAATAAAGAAAAGAAGGAACTTGAAAGTTATTGAGAAATAGCAGAAAAGAAGAAAAAACTCCAAATTTCATCTTTTTTGCAAAAAAAAAGGCGAAACATTTTCCTTTTCCATTGAAAATCAGTATATTTGCAGTCCAAAGTGAAACAGATAAATAAATATTTATAACAAATAAAGTTCAAATTTAAAAATGACTAAAGCTGAGATTATCAACAACATTGTCAATGAGACAGGTCAGGCTAGAAAAGACGTAACCGTGATTGTAGAAGCATTTATGGAAGAAGTAAAGAAAAGCCTGGCTGACAATAAGGACAATGTTTACCTGCGTGGGTTCGGTAGCTTCATCGTGAAGCATCGAGCACAGAAGACAGCACGCAATATTTCCAAGAACACCACCATCGTGATTGATGCTCATGACTTCCCTTCATTCAAGCCAGCCAAGAGTTTTATCGAGAAGATGAAATAATAGAGTAATAAATAACACATTTTTAAATATTTACAATTATGCCAAACGGAAAAAAGAAGAAGGGCCACAAGATGGCTACTCACAAGCGTAAAAAAAGATTAAGAAAGAATCGCCATAAGAGCAAGTAAAAGCAGGCGATCTTGCTGAAGGATTGAAAGGAGTGTGCAGGCAGCAATGAAGGCACACCCCTTTTTATAGTATTATAAACACTTACAAAAACAACAAGACAAGTTCATGACCAGCGAACTCATTATTGATGCGCAGCCGAAAGAAATTTCCATCGCCCTCCTGGAAGACAAGAGCCTCGTGGAATATCAGAACGAAAAGCGTTCCGCTTCTTTCTCGGTTGGCAACATCTATGTGGCTAAAGTTAAGAAACTGATGCCGGGCTTGAATGCGTGTTTCGTTAATGTAGGATATGAGCGTGATGCATTTCTGCATTACCTCGACTTGGGCACCCAGTTCAGTAGTTATTCTAAGTATCTGAAACAGGTAGCTAGCGACAAAAAGAAACTATATCCCATTACAAAAGCCTCACGTCAGCCAGAGCTTCCCAAAGACGGAAGTATTCAGCATGCGCTGACTGTAGGGCAGGAAATTTTAGTACAGATAGTAAAAGAGCCTATCTCTACCAAAGGTCCAAGACTGACCAGCGAAATTAGTTTTGCAGGCAGATATTTGGTACTCATCCCATTTGGCGATAAAGTTTCTGTATCTTCTAAAATCAAGAAAAGCGAAGAAAGAGCACGACTCAAGCAACTCATCCAGAGCATCCGCCCACGTAACTTCGGAGTAATCGTAAGAACATCATCCGAAGGCAAAAGGGTAGCTGAACTGGACGCAGAAATGAAACTACTCCAGAAAAGATGGGACGACACCATCACCAAATTCCAGCAGACCACCGAAAGACCACAGTTGGCCTTCGAAGAAACTGGAAGAGCTGTAGCCTTACTTCGCGATCTGTTTAACCCTACTTATGATGGTATCTATGTAAACGATGAAGATATCTTTAACCAGGTAAAAGACTATGTAGGTCTTATTGCCCCAGACAAGATGAACATCGTGAAACAATACACAGGTAAGGTGCCTATCTTTGATAATTTCAATGTAACGAAACAGATTAAATCTGGTTTCGGCAAAACGGTAAATTACAAACGTGGTGCTTATCTCATTATTGAGCATACCGAGGCAATGCATGTAGTAGATGTTAACAGCGGTAACCGAACCAAAGCGGAAAACGGGCAGGAACAGAATGCCCTGGAAGTTAACTTGGGCGCTGCAGATGAATTGGCCAGACAGCTACGACTGAGAGATATGGGAGGAATTATCATCGTAGACTTTATTGACATGAATCTTGCAGAAGACAGACAGATGCTCTATGAACGCATGTGCAAAAACATGCAGAAGGACAGAGCAAGGCACAACATCCTGCCTCTCAGCAAATTTGGCCTGATGCAAATCACCAGACAAAGAGTGCGCCCAGCTATGGATGTAAACGTAGAAGAGACATGCCCTACCTGCTTCGGCAAAGGAAAAATCAAGTCGAGTATCTTGTTCACAGATCAGTTGGAAGAGAAAATTAACCAACTGGTAAATGTGATAGGAATTAAGAATTTCACGCTGCATGTACATCCTTATGTGGCTGCTTATATTAATAAAGGCTTTGTTAGCCTCAAACGTAAGTGGCAAATGAAATACGGATTTGGCGTAAACATTATTTCTTCTCAGAAATTGGCTTTCTTACAATACGAATTTTATGATAAGAAAGGTAATTTCATTGACATGCAAGAGGAAATAGAGACTAAGTAATAAGACGGGGGCTGAAAATAGTCCCCGTTTTATTTTGTTATTTCAATATTTTTTTGTAACTTTGTAGCCGTAATTATTAACTCACAGACTAAAGAATGACTGTAGTAAAAATTTTATTTTGGCTAAGTATACTTCTCGTGTTCTACACATACATCGGATATGGAATGGTATTATGGCTGATTTTGATTTTCAAGCGGAGATTCTTCAATAAGCAAACGAAGCAAGAACTGCCACTTAATCAGGACCTACCCGAGGTAACATTGATGATTTGCGCTTATAATGAAGAAGATGTAGTGCAAGAAAAGATGACAAATACCCGCAGTCTTGATTATCCGAAAGACAAATTCAAGGTGATGTGGGTGACAGACGGTACCACTGACCATACAAACGACTTATTGAAGCAATACGATGAAGTAACTATCGTATTTACACCCGAACGAAAAGGAAAGACAGCAGCACTGAACCATGGTATCAGTACTGTCACTACACCTATCGTTGTCATGACAGATGCCAACACCATGCTGAATTCTGGAGCCATCAAAGAAATCGTGCGCGAATTCATGGACGAACAAGTAGGCTGCGTATCCGGAGAAAAGCGAGTGATGGCCAGAGACCAGTCACAGACTACCGCCCAAAGCGAAGGACTATACTGGAAATATGAAAGTACGCTGAAGAGATGGGACAGTGAGCTCAATTCTGCCATGGGAGCAGCAGGAGAGTTATGTGCCATCCGAACCACATTATACCAAAGTATGCCTGAAGATACCTTGCTGGACGATTTCATTATGAGTATGAAGTTAGTTGAACAAGGTTACAAAATAGCGTATACGCCAGATGCTTACGCCATGGAATACGGCTCGTCTGACGCGACAGAAGAAGGCAAGCGGAAGCGGAGAATAGCGGCAGGCGGACTGCAGAGTATAGCCCGGCTCACTCCTTTGCTCAATCCCTTCAGACAACCATTGGCCACTTTTCAGTATGTATCACATCGAGTACTGCGATGGAGCATCACGCCCATTGCCCTGATAGCTCTCATACCACTGAATATCATTCTGGCCACCCTTTCAAGTAATCTTTTATACACGTGCATTCTGATCCTGCAAATACTCTTTTATTGTGGAGCACTTTGGGGACGTTGGCTTGACCAGCGAGGAAAGAAACAAAAGTTACTGTACGTGTTGTGGTATTTCTTATTTATGAACATCAATGTCTTCAGAGGTATGCGGTATTTAAGTACCCATAAGAACAGCGGGGCATGGGAAAAAGCGAAAAGAGGATAAAAAACATCAAGAAAATGAGGAAGTTACAAGATTTTTTTGTAATTTTGCAGCAATAATACAGACAAAGTCATGATTAATCAAAATGAATATTTACAGCTACGAAGACAATTAGCTGTTGCGCAGCAGCAATTACAAGCTGCTAGCGAAAAATTAAAGGAATATGACGAGGCTAAACAGAAGGCAGAAAAAGCCAGCCAGATGAAGTCATTATTTCTGGCAAACATGAGCCACGAAATCAGAACTCCCCTCAATGCCATTGAGGGCTTTAGTCGTATTATGGCTGAAACGGATTCGTCTGAAGAACGAATGAAATACATGGAGATCATCGACAGCAACAACAGTCGATTATTGAGTCTCATCAATGAAATTTTGGATTTATCACGCGTGGAATCAGGCGAAGTAGTCATCAAGCGCGAAAATACTGACATCAACCAACTTTGTTCAAGCATTAAAAACATCTTCAAGTTCAGATGTCCGGAAACAGTCAATCTCAATTGGAGTCAACCGAATATGACTGTCATGCTTATAACAGACCCCAATCGCCTTACTCAGGTATTCAGTAATTTGATCAGTAATGCACTGAAGCATACTACAGAAGGAAATATCACTTACGGCTACAGACTGATTAACGACGGACAGGAGATTGAATTTTTTGTAAGCGATACAGGTTCGGGTATTGAACCAGGTTTTCTTCCCCATATTTTTGAAACATACACTTCACAGGATGCAGAGAAAAATCAGAATGGCTACGGACTAGGATTGCCACTCAGCAAGATTATCATCGAAAAGATGGGAGGTACCATTGATGTTAAGTCTGTAATAAACAAAGGCACAGTCTTCACTTTCATCCTTCCGTTTGAAGGTACAATCGGAGGTATGAACAGAAACACACGCATAACCACCAATTCCAGGACTATCCGTGTCACTAAGCGAGCAGAGAATGCCGGTCAGATGAAGCTGGTGCTCGTTGCAGAAAATGAGGACAGCAACTATGAATTGGTCAAAGTAGTACTCGACAAGCGATATAAGCTGATGCGTGCCCACAACGGTATCGAAGCAGTCACCATGGCAGAAGACGAGAAACCGGACCTGATTCTCATGGATATGCGTATGCCTGACATGGGCGGACTTGATGCTACGAGAATCATCAAGGAGGTCACACCTAAATTACCCGTCATCGCACTGAGCGCTTATGCATTCGAAGATGATATCCGCGAATGTAAGGAAGCCGGCTGTGATGAATTCTTAGCAAAACCATTCAAGGTGGAAGACTTGATCGACACCATCACTAAATACATCGGAGAATAAAAATGGGAAAACTCGCAGTATACAAATACGCAGCAGGGAGTATGCTCCTTATTCAGGTTTTACTTACTGTTTTTACTTTACTTGGTTTATTTGGAGGAGATTACACCCCGGCGGGCAATACGGCAAAAGCGATGACCGTCTATATTCTCCCAGTCTTAGTTATCGGCAACCTGGTCATGTTTCTTTACTGGCTCATCCGCCGAAAATGGTATTGGGCAATTATTCCGTTTATCACACTGCTCTGCTGCATCAAATATACAGGAACATATATTCAGTTCCGTAGTGACCCTTCTGCTGATGAAACGAAACCAGGTATCAAAATTGCCTCGTACAATGTGGCCAATTTCGGACGGGAGACTTCCGGATTTATGGCTCAGGACATTCTAAGCGTCATGAAGGAACAGCGCGTTGACATATTCTGTATTCAGGAATATACCGAGGACAGCGGTGACAAAAAGAACTCTGAATCCTATCGTAATTATTTCCCCTATTTCGTACGTGGCAAGGATGATATGATTATCTATAGCCGCTACCCTATTACAGCCAGCAAGACAATGAAGTTTGAGATGACCAACAACAGTGCCATGTGGGCTAATATCAATGTGGAAGGAAAAATAATAAGGGTATTCAATGTTCACCTAGAGACTACTGGTATCAACGGCACTATGCACCAGGCGGCAAAAATTGCGATGAATGGTGGTGAAGTAGAAAGCAGTGGACTCACCAATGCCCTGTTCGGCAACTATACCATAGGAATGATAGCCCGTGCCGGTCAGGCAGACCAGATAGCCATGGAACGTATGCAGAGCAATGTACCTTGCATCGTATGCGGTGACTTCAATGATGTGCCCTACTCTTATGTTTACAACCAGATGCTGGGCGATATGGTAGATGGATTCAAAGAGTGTGGAAGCGGACTGATGACCACCTTCCGTGGCAAGAAGTCGGTCCGTATAGATTATATCTTCCACTCAGAGAGTCTGGAGGGACAGAGTTACTATAAGAAAGAACTCACTTACAGTGACCACTACCCCGTGTTTATGAAAATAAAAGTACAACAATAAACATGTTTATTGAATTATTACATAATAAAGAAAAGAAATGAAAGCATTTGTATTTCCCGGACAGGGAGCCCAATTCGTAGGAATGGGCAAGGATCTCTATGACAACAATGCGTTAGCAAAGGAACTATTTGAAAAAGCTAACGATATTCTTGGATACCGAATTACCGACATCATGTTTGCCGGAACTGACGAGGAACTTCGCCAGACAAAAGTTACACAACCTGCAGTATTCCTTCACAGCGTGATTTCTGCCCTTTGCATGGGTGACGATTTCAAGCCAGCAATGGCAGCCGGTCACTCTCTCGGTGAATTCTCAGCACTCGTATCAGCTGGTGCACTCAGCTTTGAAGACGGTCTCCGTCTTGTATATGCTCGTGCCATGGCTATGCAGAAGGCATGCGAGGCAGCTCCTTCCACCATGGCAGCCATCATCGGTCTGAGCGATGAGGTTGTAGAAGATATCTGCAGCAAGATCAACAAAGATGGTCATGTTGTAGTTCCAGCTAACTTCAACTGTCCTGGACAGTTAGTTATCAGTGGAAACATCGAGGCTATCAATGAGGCATGTGAGCAGCTTAAGGCTGCAGGTGCCAAACGTGCCCTCCCATTGAAGGTAGGTGGAGCATTCCACTCACCACTGATGCAGCCTGCAAAGGATGAACTCCAGGCTGCTATTGAGAAGACCAACTTCAGCACACCTAAGTGCCCAATCTATCAGAATGTGGACGGTAAGCCACACACTGATGCTACAGAAATCAAGCACAACCTGATAGCACAGCTCACAAGCAGTGTTCGCTGGACACAATGTGTTCAGAACATGATTGCAGATGGTGCAGATGATTTCACAGAATGTGGTCCAGGTAAGGCTCTTCAGGGCATGATCGGCCGTATCAATAAGGAAGTAAGTGCACACGGCATTGCATAACCAGCCGCACATCATCATAAGGAGTTATAGACAATCAGCCTGTAACTCCTTTCTTCTTCTAATATATTTTATTTTATTTCATTCTATTCTATTAATAAGTTCATAAAACTACTACAATGATTATCTACCAAGTATTACCCCGACTCTACGGTAACAGAAATACCAACCGTATTCCCAATGCCTCACTTTCTGAGAATGGAAGTGGGAAGATGAATGATTTTACAGACCGAGAACTGAAGAGAATTCAGCAGTTCGGTTTTACCCATATCTGGTACACAGGCATCATCCGCCACGCGACGCTCACTGATTATACGGCACACGGCATCCCAGCCAATCATCCCGCTATCGTCAAGGGAAAGGCAGGCAGTCCTTATGCCATCACCGACTACTACGATATCGATCCTGATATCGCTGTAGACGTTGACCACCGTATGTCGGAATTTGAGATGCTGGTCAAGCGCACGCATCAAGCCAAGTTGAAAATGATTATCGACTTCGTGCCCAATCATGTTGCCCGACAATATCACTCCATCACTTGTCCCGGCGGAAAGCACGATCTGGGACAGGACGATGATACCAGCATGGCCTTTTCGCCAAAAAATAATTTCTATTACACACCCGGTCATCCGTTTGCGCCATTCTTCGACTTATGCAACGGTGCCGACAAACCATACGAGGAAATACCCGCCAAAGCTACAGGCAACGACCATTTCGACCCGATGCCTGGACGTAATGACTGGTATGAGACGGTGAAACTCAATTTTGGTGTGGACTATGCAGGAGGCAGAGTCAATCACTTTGAACCGATACCCGATACATGGTTGAAGATGACCGAGATACTCCTCTTCTGGGCGAGCAAAGGAATAGACGGATTCCGCTGCGACATGGCAGAGATGGTACCTTCAGAATTCTGGGCATACGCCACAGCAAAGGTTAAACAGCGCTACCCAGAAATTCTCTTTATCGGCGAGGTTTACAATCCCAGCGAGTACCGCCTTTATATCACCTCAGGATTCGATTATCTTTATGATAAGGTAGGCATGTATGATACCATGCGCCAGGTCATCTGCGGCAATAGTCCCACATCAGCCATCACCCAGACCTGGCAAAGCGTGGATGACATCCACAGTCACATGCTCTACTTCCTGGAAAACCACGATGAGCAGCGCATTGCTAGTGATTTTTTTGCAGGCAACGGCACCAAAGCCATACCTGCCATGATAGCATCCGCACTCATGCAGGGCAATCCTTTCATGCTCTATGCCGGAGAGGAATATGGAGAAAAAGGAATGGACGAGGAAGGATTCAGCGGACGAGACGGCAGAACCACTATCTTCGACTACTGGAATATCGATACCCTGTGCAGAGCGGCCTGGCACAACCTGAGCGACGAGGAAGAGAGACTTGCTGATATTCATCGACGTGTCTTTGCCATTGCCAATCAGGAGAAAGCCATTAAAGATGGACTTTTCTTCGACCTTATGTATGTCAACAGTCATCTGCAACGACAATACATATTTCTCCGCAAAGCAGAGAATGAACTGATACTCACGGCTGTCAACTTTGAAGACCGCGAAGTAAGTATCGGTGTAAATCTACCTTCCCATGCATTCGAATTTATGAAGATACCGGAAAAGACGATTACCGCTCAAGATCTCCTTACTGGCCATACGCAGGATCTCATCCTGCAGAAAGAAAGCTGTATTGCATTAAAGATAGGAGCAAGAGGCGGTATCGTACTCAAAATCAGACTATAGAATATGGAACTGAACGCACATAACAAAGAAGAATTTCCACCAGCTCACACAGCTGAGCACCTGCTCAATCAGACGATGATCAGACTGTTCGGGTGTGAACGTTCATACAATGCTCATATTGAACGTAAGAAAAGTAAGATGAGCTATCATCTGGAACAGAAACCTACCCGCCAGCAGGAGAAGGAGATAGAAACCAGAATGAACGAACTGATTGCAGAAGATTTACCCGTCACCTACGAGTATGTCACGCGCGACCACATTCCCGATGATATATCTCTGGACAGATTGCCCGAAGATGCAAGCGAGACACTGCGTCTGGTACGCATCGGTGATTACGATGTGTGTCCCTGCATCGGTCAGCATGTGCGCTCCACGTCGCAGATAGGACGCTTTGAACTGTTGGGTACCAACTGGGATGAGATGGAACATTCATTCAGAGTAAGGTTCAAAGTGATACCATAGACAGCAATCCACACAATATAAAAAGTGGCGTACCTTATCGGGCACGCCACTTTTTTATCTATGATAAGTTGCTCCTGTTTACTTCTTGATACGAATGATATTCAGCGAATAAGCTGGAATATCCACATGGATGGTATTACCGGCAGGTGACAGAAGATGTTCCTGAGGTACAATATTCGTAGGCACATCCAGTGTATTCTCATCATTGCCTTTGGCAGAAGACAGACGGATAAGACGAGCTTCCGATACCGGGAAATGACTGATATTCACATCGGCAGATGTAGCATAGTGACCATTGTTCACCACCTTGACAATCATCTCACCGCTCTTCTCTTCATACTGCGCATTACTGTAGATACCCTCAGTAGTCACGCCTTTGAGTTTGGCAGCAATAATCTGCTTGCCGTCCAGGAAACAGCATACGCTGTCACCATCCACCTCTACACGCACGTCATACCATTTGCCGGTCTCAATCTTGCCAGCTACAGTAGCCGTCTGGCCCTTACCGCCATCTACGACCTGTTCCAGACCATGTTGCGTATTGCCCCAACCGCCCAGATTCAGCCAGCAGTAATTGTCCTTGTCCTTATAATTGAACACCACGAGGAATCCCTCATTGCCACTGTCTTTACGCGCGCGTACATTATATATATACTTCTGTCCCTGTACAGGCTGGTTGAAGGCAGCCACACAACTCTCGCCCATGGAAGTCTGCGAAAGTACACCATCTTTCATCTGCCATTTTCCGCGGGTGGCATCCACCAGTGTAGTGGCATCGCTGCAGTCGTTCGTCACCGTATTCGTACCGGTCACCTTCACATCATCAAATGAAGCCTTGGTAGCCCAAGTGCCCACACCCACCTGATACGTTTCAGGTTTTACCTCAGTCACAGGCATATTTTCATAAGGATTCGTCTGCTTCACATTCAGCGTCTGCGTACCCACATTATCGGCCATCAGTTTCTGCACGTAATAAGAAGGTGTACCCATCGTCCTGGCAGCATTAAACCGAATCATATCAGGTTGCCATGCCACATTATTTTCATTCACGAAAATAGGTGCATATGATGCCATGCTCACCACATCAGCATTGTTCTCCATACCCATCATATACACAGCCTCACCCAGTGCGGCATTCAGGTTTCCCACCTTGCCGAAGCCCTGTGTCACCGCATATTCGCCACAATATATCTTCGCACCGTTACGCGGATAAGTATCATATTTATGGAAGTTGTCGGCAAACCAAGCCGGAGAGCGATAGTAATGCTCATCTATGAGTTCCACGGGTTCGTCAGAGTACCACTTAGGGCTGTCAGTACCCCAGGCAGCCACATTACCTATCAGATGCATCTGAGGATATTTGGCAAGCACAGCCTCCTTAAACTTCTTGAAGCGGTCATAATAATGGTCACTCTGCTGCTTGGGGTCTGGCTGATTGTTCTCATTGCCTATCTCCAGAAATTCGATATTAAAAGGAGCGGGATGACCATTCTTGGCTCTCATGGCACCAAACTTGGAAGTCACAGGACCATTGGCATATTCCAGCGCATTCATACATTCATCTATCCAGGGCTGGATAGAGTCAATGGGCGTCATGCCGCCATGCCAAAGACCTACGTTCACCACGTACAGCGGTTTAGCACCTAAATCTTCTGCCAACTGCAGATACTCATGGAAACCGAGACCGTCAGAAGTACGGTAGTTCCAGTTCACGTTCCAGTGTCCTGGTCGCTCCTCGATAGGCCCCACAGTACGCTGCCAGCGGAAAGCATTTTCCGGACTTGTCTGTCCCTCCACGAAGCAACCTCCGGGGAATCGCATGAAGCGGGGATGCATCGCATGCAGCATCTCCACCAAGTCAGCTCTCAGTCCGTTGGGACGATTGCGGAAAGTAGGCGGGAAGAGTGACACCACATCCACGTCCAGTGTTCCTTTGCCGTCGAATACAAAAGCAAACTGTGCCTTCTCATCCGTTGCATTGCTCTTTAGTGTAGCCGTATATTTCGTCCATTTGCCTGACACCTTGCCAGGAATCACGGCAGACGCATAAATCAACTGTCCCTTCTTGTCACAGAGAGTAGCACGGATGCCACCCTTGTAGGAGCCTTTCGCCCAGAAAGACAATTGATAACTGCGACCCTGCACAGCATGAATACCCCAGAAGCCCTCATTAACCAGGCACACCTGCGCCTTGTTAGTCGCCTTGATGTTCATTCTCAGTGCATTCCCCTGCTGATTGTTCAGCAAGTCCTTCTGTATCAGTTGCGTTTTGCACACAGCCCCGGGAGAAACATATGTACTCCAGGAATTCATATCAGCCGGTTTTGCATAGCCGGGTCCATCCTCAAACGAACGGTTGCGGATGAGTTCAGCATAGATACCGCCGTCGGCTGCATGATTGATATCCTCAAAGAAGATACCATAAAGATTTTTACTCATGTTTACACCCTTCTGGGCAGCATCCACATCTATCTGAATCTGCGCTTCAAGTGAAGCAGCAGCCAGCATAAAGGTAGAGAGTAATAGCGTTTTACGATTCATTTTTTAGCGATTTGATAGTTGAATATAATGAAAATTCAGTAATAAGTTAATCGTGATTATTCCGAGATAGGGAAAGCCTTCTTCAGACTCTTCAGTTCCTTCTTGGTTATCTGTATGACGGTACCATGTCGAGGGGTAAACTTCCCCTTGGTCTCCGTATTCTGCACAAAAGAGAAATGCTTCAGGTCTGCACTCTTGGAAAACTGGTAGTGACCATTTCTATAGCAGTCATACATCAGGCACCATCCCCCGCCGATAAGTGGGAATACACCGGCACCTTCCACAGCTTCCTTCGTAGCTTCGCAGTATCCATCCTGCAGTTGCCAGGTCTCGGGGTGATGCAGATCCGTGAATGTATATTGACGGATACCCTTATGAGAATCACCTTCCGTCTTAAAGAATAGATGATATACGCCGTCCTTGTCCTGTACGATATCCGTATCAATGGAAGGATGCTGGAAGTCGAACAACACCTGCGGATCACCCTCCAGGTCAGTAAAGTCCTTATTGGCATAGCACCAATATACGCGGTCATAAGGAATAGTACCATCATCTGTCAACAGAGAGAAGTACACCATATATTTACCGGCCTGCTTGTCATAGATAGTCTGGGGAGCCCATACACGTGTGACATGTTCAAAGTTCTTACCAGCATATTTTGTAGGGAAGTTCACGGTACTGTGCTGCCAGTGAATCATATCCTTGGATTTGAGGAGCACCATACCCCTGTTGCTCGCCCATCCCAACGTGCAGCGCATATCAGTCACCACCATATAGAAACAGCCATCTTCACCTCGGAGAATATGAGGGTCGCGCACGCCCTTAGCCACAGCGATGCTGTCACTTCCGATAATCGGTTTCCCCCCGTTGAGCGGTGTATAGTTAAAACCATCATCACTCACAGCAAAACAAATTTGCTCTTTCTCCGGGGCATTCCCGGTAAAGTAAGCAAAGAGATAATTAGTCATTTTCTTGGCTGACGCCCCACCTACCATCAGCAACGCCAACGTTGCGGTAAGCAAACCTTTTCTATATTCCATATTTATTGTTAGATTGTTATTGAGTGGCAAATTTACACTTTTTATTATTATTCTCCAAGTACAGGATGTTAATAAT
>DAIRCP010000043.1:0-27844 GCA_036796635.1 Prevotella sp.
TCCATGGTAAGACCAGTGAAAGTGCTGAGTACCGTTACATCTGCTTCTTTATAGATGATGGCTGTATAATCATCGATATACGGACGGGTCGTTTCTACCTTTTTCCATGAGCCATTGTCCAAAATGAAAGTGCCTAGTGGTGCACGGGCGCTTGTCTTGAGAAATCCTCTCAGACTGTTGTTGCCTGTAGAGGCGATGGTTACTTCATCACCGCTCTCCATGAAGGTGAGGTCGGGATGGTCTGAATAGACGATGCAGGGTACGCCAGCAGGTGTCTCAGTGATTTCTTCCAGACATACTTTGGTCTTGTCTGCATTGAAACCTGCTATCTGATAGAATTTCATTCCTGTTGTAGGCTTGGCTGCATAAGGCAGACAGATGGTAGTCCATGAACCGGTGATAGTGCGCTTATATGCAGGTATGCGCTTCAGTACAAAGTCAGTGGCTGCCCACCAACCTTCACGATTGTCACCCGTGCCATTCTTCAGGTTGCCATATTCTATCCAGGCATTGTCTGTGGCGCCCTTTTTGCTGCCGATGAATCCTACTTGTACGGTATCGTCATCATTGATATAGATAGGGTCGGTTATCAAGGTCTGCCAGGATGTCTCGTCATCAATGGTAGGCAGGTCAAGATAATCGGAAGAGAGTAGCGGAGTGGTGAGCGAGTCGCTCTTGTGTACCAGATAACCATGCTGGTCTGACAGACAGTAGTGCTGGGTGGCTGCTTTGCATTCCAGACCGTAAATACCGTGCTGTAAGCCCGTTACTTGCTGTCTGATGGCCATAGTGTTGTTTTCGCCGGTAGAGGCGCTCAGATTGTTCCAGAATGCCTTCCAGCAGGTCTTGTCCTTCAGGTTAGCAAGTTGTTGCTCGCCGCCTTTGTACGTGCCGTTTATGATGGTCCAACCTACTGTTGAAGCAGGGAAGTCTCCGCTTTGTATATAGGATGACGACTGATACGGCAAATAAGCCTCATAAGCCTCGGCCAGTGCTATGGAACTGTTGTAATAATCATCGATGGTCGCAGCATTGCTGAATGTCTCTATCGCGGTCTTCAGATCATCAGTACCAGGCAATTCCATCTTCAATGCTTTTGTTGCTGCTGAAACGATTTGGTCGTTTTCCTTTTTATCTTTGACAGATTCCAACAGATTGTCAATGGCAACGTTGAGTCTGTAATAGCTTGCTGCATCATTGACAGTGATTGCCAATGTGTCGTCCAGGTCTTTATTGAGTTTAGGCAATACCGTATTGTATGCTTTTGCAATCTCTGCACGCTTACGCTCCTGTGTGATACCGTCTGCAATGGCTTCCTCTTCTGTGTTGAACAGTCTCGCCAACTGCAACTGACCCAGTTGTTCCTGGCTGGCCATCAGGCTGCTGGATAATATGGCTTTACTGTATTTGCTACTATTGAAGGCTGTAGCCGTCTTAGACCATGATGCACTCTTAGATAGATAGGCTGCAGTGCTGTCTATGGTAGAGCCGTCAGAAGAGAGTCCCAGACGATTGAGAGCTACACCGTCCAGACGGATGGCTGCAGAGAAATAATACATGCTGTTGGGCTCTATATCGAATACTGTCTTCAGGGCACCTTCTGTACCGTCTAAGTCATTGGAATAGGCTTGCAGATATGCATCGTTCTCATATCCGCCTACAGGCAGTACCTGAAACTTCGGTTGACTGATTGTTGTACCTTTGGCATTGGTCCATCCCAGGGTGCCCATGAGGAAATTACCATTGGTCATGATATTGCCACCCAAGTAATAGGTGGTACCGTTAACCGTATAGGTATCACCTACATACATCTTATCAGGAACTGCAGTGAAGGTATTGCTGTAATAGCTGGTTCCGTCTGCATATATGATGTGAATACGGTATTTATATCCGTCTTGCGCACTTGCATCGGTAAAAGTATAGGTAGCGGCATCTTCCTGCAGGGTAATCTCCGACATGTCTTCCCATTTGGTGCTAGTCATACGCTGTACGGTCATACTGGTATTGTATTCGCCGTTGACCTCACTCCAGGTGAGTACAGCTTTACCTGCCTTCTGGTCGAGTTTAACGACCAGGTCCTTAGGTTCAGTCTTGGCTTTTGGAAGGGTAGGTGTGTAAGCATACTGCTTGTTATAACCTACGCCGGCATTCTCTTCGGCATAATATGTACCAGCTGCAGTCAATGCACCGTTCAGATATAATTTAGAACGGTTTGCTTCTGAGTTCCAGTAAGCATAACGTTCTACATAAGCATAACTGTTCATCAGTTCGCAGATGGTCTTAACATTGGTGGCATTCTGTGCCATGGCCTGATCGTCGGTGAGACTGCTGCTGAAAACGCCGTTCTTATTCCAGGAAGCACCCCAGCACCATTCTGAAATCCAAAGCGGACGCTTGTACTGACTGTACCAGTTGGGTAGGTTATAGAATTGACCAGTAGTCCAATAGGAGTGGATATCCACTACATCACAGCGCCAACCACGAGCATCGATGGAGTCCATGAATTCCTTCATCCATGCCAGACTCCCATCGTGGGATGACGGTGAACAGAGACGGAGTCCGGTAGCCATGAGTTGTTGCCAGTTGGCCAGTACTTGAGCTACCGTCTGTGGATGATCATCAGAGGTGTTACCAGGTTCATTGTTGGTCTTCATGGTAGGAGTAGAGGTGGTGTAATTGCGATTGCCGCAATCAGAGATAGCGGGCCAGCTCTCATAGATATGGTGGGGTACACATTCACGGTCGTTGCCGGTATCCTCGCCCAATCCGAAGGAATAACACCAGGTGGTGTTCAGTGTACTGTTGGTCGTCGCATCAGTGCTGTTGGCCAGTCCTTTCTTGCCTGTATCGTTCCATTTAAATATACGATAGGAAGAGATGCTGCGGTCCAGAATGCCAGGAAGTTCCGCCATTTCCAAGTCTTCTGTGTCAGCTACGAAACAGCGGCTGTAACCGTATCCGCCCTTGCGGGTAGAGAACGTTACCATGTAACCTCGCTTCAACTTGAAACTACGTATTTTGTTGTTGAGCTTGTCATCTGTCAGCGTATTCATGAAACCACTGGTATTCTCCGTTCCGAAATCATTGACAGCTGTGCCGCCGAAATTCTTCTCACTATATACGGTGAGGGGTTTTACATCGCTGCTGTATGGCATGATGATGGAGCCCTGGTTATAAATTTTCACTTGACAAGTGGTATTGTTGGTAGCACCTGCACCGTTGATTTTGATGTACTGCAGCAGGTTGAGTGCAGCAGATGGCTTTACATTGTCAAGTATGACTACGGCGTGGTCTGTATTGGTAATATCAATACTGCCCGTAGAGGTGAAAGGAGAAGAACTCGTGATGTGGTAATCCACGGCATCGCTTAGCGAAATTGCCGTAGTAACCTGACTGACTGTCTTGGAGGTATTGGCAAAAGCCGTTAACCCTAGTGCTATGAAAGCAGCAGCTAACAGTAGTCGTTTCCTGTTTTTTAATAAATATGTATTCATATCTTTCTAATTAAGAAAAAAAGCCATAGACATATCTTACTCTCGCAAGTATGTCTATGACCAAAAATTATTCGGCAAATGTTCTAATTAATATCCAATCTGGCCTTTCCAGCTGAGGAACCAGTTGTTCTTATTGGTCAAGTCTTTGGTGACAGTTGCTTTTACCTGCGCTTCGTTGCCAGTACCTTTGCGTGCATAGATATAGTTGGCTATGAGCGAGTTGTCATTGTCACGAAGTGCTGCGCGGAGCAAGTCATAATAGCGGGTACCCTCAAATGCACATTCCAGTGCACCCTCATCCAGTATCATTTTCTCCACACCTTTTTGCTGGTAAGCAATGCGGGAAACTGAGTCGAGTGCTGCATTGTCAGGCAATGTATAGTATTTGTTGTACGCACTCCAACCAGAACCGTGATCGTGAATACCAATCATATTGGCATAACTGTTGGAAGCAACGGGATTGAGGGGAATGTAACCTGAGTTGGAGGTGAACGGGAACTTGAACTGACTCAGATAGGCTGCATCAGCTGTGTAGTACGGAAGTACATCAGCAGCAATCACATCGTCATTGATGCCCCTTGACAGAATGTCGTATGCAAAACGTGGATAGCCTGCGCAGTTGAGTGCTTCAGCCAAGCGGAGATACACCATCTGGCGGCGGTAGATATGTACATTGCGGGTGCTGTACTTATTGATAGTCTGGAAATCTATCTTCTTGGTGGTTCCGTTGCTGAATGTGGCTGTTACATTATTCATTAAATTCCATGAACGTCTCAGACGGAGGTCACCAGTCATATAGTTGCTGAGGCCCTTTGGTGCATAGATAGTATCTACAGTACCATTGCTGGATGTTACCTGGCAGTAAGTCTGTGCTGCTGAGAGATTAATCATTGACTGTGATGGTGTGAGACTCACTTTGTAGTCATTGTCGGCTGTGGAATTGAAGATGTTACGCAGCTGACTGTAATGACCTTGAGACTTGATAGAGTCACCGGCAATCATTGTAATTTGTTCACGGTTTGTATAGTATTTCTCATCAGAGAGGAATCCTGACCACGTGTCATTATAGGAGTTCCATGTAGTGGCATTCATCCAAGACACTTTTCTGACAAACGTAGGCGTGATACTATTTGCTCCGTTGGCATTACACAGATAGTTATAATATGCCAGTGCGGATGCTTTATAGTTGCCTGCCCAAAGATTCAGGTCACCCAATAACAGATAGATAGGGAAATAGAGTAGACGTGAGTCCACTGTACCGATGGTTCCATAACCTGGTGTGTACTCATTGGCGAGTGGTGCAATATCATTGATGAGCCAGTTGCATACATCAGTGATGTCTTTCTTCTCGTAGGTCTTTTCTGCCTCTTCTTTAGTCAGAATAGGTTCTGTTACGAAAGGAATTTTACCATAGTTGATGGCCAGCTGCAGATAAGTCCATGCGCGATATGCCTTGACGGCAGCATACTCCTTCAGGAATATACTTTCCTTACGGCTGTTTTTAAGTGCTGTATCTGCACGGGCTATGTAATAGTTGCAGTTGTTGATGATGGCATAATAATCACGGGGGTTATTATAGGCATTGTCGTCGCCGATATTAAAGTTGGCTACGTCGCGGAGGTCACTGCTGGTAGCGTCGGTCACGTCAACCAGGTCGCCGCGTGCTTCACCGAGTAGAATGGTGCGGTCAGCAATGGCTTGCATCTTAGTCATAATACCTGTTACGGAGTATAGTGTATCCGAAGGATTATTGAGTGTGGCATTATCCGTGTAGATAATGTGATCAGAATCCTGGTCGAAGAAGTCGCTGCACGATGACAGTGACAGGGCTGCTACAGCCAGAAGTCCGCGGAAAATATATTTTGCTTTCATAATTGATACTTTATAATTACAGATTAATTTTCACTCCAGCAACGAGGGAACGGCTCTGTGACAATGAACCGAGGTCGATGCCTTGACCAATAACTGATGAAGTACTAGCAAACTCCGGATCTGATCCGAGATAATGAGTGAGGGTAAATACATTGTTGGCCTGTATCCAGAACTGAAGTCCCTGAATGAATTCAGACTTCAACGGCAGGTCGTAGCTCAGTGTGACGGTCTTGAGACGCAGGTATGAACCATCCTCAATCCAACGGTTGCTGAAACGGGAGTTGCCCATCGGGTCTTCAAATGTAATCTTTGGAATATCGGTTACCTGACCTTCCACCTGCCAGCGACGTGTGAGTGCTGTGGTCTGATTCATGAAACGACTTCCGCTTTCCAGCTGTGAGCGCATGTAGTTGTAAACGTCATTGCCCAATGAGTAATTGAAGCGTACATCCAACTTGAAGCGCTTATAAGCCAAAGATGTGTTGATGTTGCCATAAATATCTGGGTTAGGGTCGCCAATGACGGTACGGTCATTCTCGTCTATCTTGTGGTCACCGTTCAAGTCAGCAAACTTTACGTCACCAGCTCCGAAATAGTTCTTGGTCACACCATTGCTGGCGAGAATGTAAAGACCATCTGCTTTGGCTTCTTCAGTAGTGGAGTAAACACCCAGTGCCTGATAACCATAGAACAGGTTGGCTGACTTACCTACTTCTGTGCGGATATCGGCTCCGTAGAGTTCGGTATCAAGGCTGGTCTGTCCGTCAGGCAGTTCGGTTATTTTGTTCTTGTAGTGACCTACACTGGCCCCTACTTCCCACTGCCAGTTCTTGGCAGCAATGACTTTGACATTGGCAGATACGTCGAAACCTTCATTCTGCAGTTTACCGCCATTGCTCCAGTTGGTTTCCAGGCCAGAGAGGAAACTAAGTTCCTGCAAAGTAAGCAGATTGCTGGTCCAGCTCTTGAAGTAATTGAAGTTCACATTCAGGCGGTTGTTCAGCCAGTTAGATTCAAATCCAGCATTAAATCGCTTGGTTGTTTCCCACTTGATTTCAGTATTTCCGATACCGGAAATGGTAAGACCTGATACAGAATTGATGAAGAGTTTAGAGGCCAGATAACTGCGTGATGCATTGTAATCAATGTCATCATTGCCACTTACATCAAATCCTGTGGTAAAGCGCAGATAATTGATACCTTTCACATTCGTCATCCAAGGTTCATTGGTCATTACCCACGAGCCCTGTACGGATGGGAAGATTCCCCAAATAGTACCGAAGAGCTTGAGTCCGTCAGCATCTTTTCCGAAGCGTGATGAACCTTCTGCTGTAAGGTTGGCCTGAAGATAGTAGCGACTGAGATAGTCGTAGTTGGCCTGTGCATAATATACTAATGATGTCCAACTGTCGTTGTTACCTGATGAAGAAGCATTCTGCAGACTGGAACTCATAAACGGAGTCTTATCACTACCGGTATTGTAGCCCAACTGAGAGTTGAGTGAGTAATTATCCCAATTGTAACGTACGCCACCGAATACCTGGATGTTATGAGCATCATAACGGTTTTCCCAGTTGATACGTGTATCACTCATGATGGAGTTCTGTTTAGAGAAGAGTGAGCGTACTTCATTGGTACGGTATCCGTTCACATTGGATACATAGTAGCTTGGCACACCATTGATAGGAATATAGTATTTCTCATTGGTGTTGACCAGTGTATAGCTGAAGTGCTCGCTTACACTCAGATGCTTGTTGATCTGGTATTTGGGCAGTACGATGATATTCAGCAGAGAATTTTCAAAGTGGTTCTTGTTTTCAGCATTACCATATTCATTGAGGGCTACTGGATTGGCCAGACGATAGTTGTAATTACTGTAGTTGGCGAGTGCCTCGTCCAGATAGCTTTCAGGTTCGATGTCCAAGTGAGAGTCAGAGAGTACACCACGGCTGTAAGTGTAAGGGCTCAGGAACGGGCTCTTTGCATAAGCCAGGAATGATGGTGATGATGGAGTACCGTCATCGTAATTTTCCGGAGCTGCATCATCGCGCAGACTGCGGGTGAGGTTGGAGAATGAGGCATCGAAACGTACAGAGAATTTCTGGTTGAGCAGAATGTCGGTATTGAATCGGATGTTCAGACGGTCCATATCATTGTATTTCAGTGTACTGTTGGCTTTGGTATAACCTACTGACAGGTTGTAGTTGGCCACAGCGTCACCACCTTCCACATTGATACCATAATTCATCGTCATGGCATTGCGGTAAACATAGTCTTTCCAATCCGTATTGTTGTGATACTGTTTGTAATAATAGTAACTAGGACTGGCATTGAGGAATTTGAAGTCACGGATGGTGGTATTTGTGGTTTTCAGTAGTTCTGATGCATAACTGCGGTATTGATCACCGTCCATCGTGGAAATGTATTTGGGTTCCAGTGTGACACCGGCAGAAATGCTGGCTGTGATACGGGTAGCCATACTCTTGTTACGACGGGTCTGAATAAGGATCACGCCGTTGGCACCCTTAGCTCCATAGAGGGCAGTACCATTGCGGAGCACGGTTACCTTCTCGATGTCGGCAGGGTTGATGTTGCTGAGGATGTCATTGAAGAACCCTTGATGCAGCATCGTACGATTATACTGCATATCCATAATCACACCATCTACTACTACCAATGGCTGCGCATTGATATTGAGAGAGTTGAGACCCTGGATAAAGGTTACACTACCTACACCGGGAGTTCCGTTCCGGTTGATGGTATAAGCGTATGCACCCAGTCTGTTCTGAACCTCTTCCTTGATGTTCTGTGCATTGGAATATTGGAAATCAGTAGCCGACTTCTCATTCCTTACGTTGATGTCTTTGCTGTAGTCAGCTGAGAATGTAGAAGGGTAGAGCAGAATGTCCTGCTGCTTCTCTGTCTTTGCCAGACCGAGGCTTACTGCATTATAGTCAGGTGTGTTGACCGAGAGAAAATTGGTAAATGCTGGTATTTTTACCTCATATGTACCGTCGTCTTCGGTCAGGGAACTGTATCCCTCAATACCTCCGGCACGTACGATAGCGCCGGAAACTGGCTTATGAGTAGTAGCATCAATGACACGACCCTTGACTACTCTGGTGTTATATTGTTTCTGCTTTGGCGCAGCCTTCTCCTGTACCTGAGCACTGGCTTCATCTGTATTGGTATCCTGTGCAGCTGCTGTAAGTGGGCAGGAAAGCATTCCAATGCTTAATACACAGACTACTGCGGGCAGTTGTCGGCGCATCGTATTGAATGGTTTGATATTCTTGATTTTCATGTGATTGTATATTGAAAATGATGAATGCGAATTATTCCTCATGAGGTTTGAATATGATGCAGTCCAATCGGATAATACGATTGAAAGTACCGTTTCTTACCTCCGTGTTGCTTACACGGGTTTCCAAAATGAGTTTTACCTGTGGGGTAAAGTTGCTGCCCCAGGAACAGGTAGGTATGACCACATTGCTTGCCACCTTGATGGTGTCCATTGCATCCGTTGTCGTGTTGACACTGCTTAGGAGAACCGTAGGTGTAGCCAAAGCTGTTCCGCTCTGCTGGTTATAGCTCAGCGAACAGCGAATCTTGGTAGGCAGGCGCTCTTCGGCAGATGCCAGTGTATCGCCTGCTATTGCTGGTACGGTAACGACATAAATGTCATAGCCTAAGTTTGACAGTACCTGTGGTATGTTGAATACGGCCTTGGTATTACGTGAAGAACCTGATGTAGAGAGAATTTCCGCATAACCGTTGCGTGATACCTTATTGTAGAACTTGCTCTTGCTCTGTACTGACACTGTCGTGAGTGGGGCACGGGTGGTAAGTCTGTCAACAGAGTCAAGTGCCTCAGAACTTTCGCCCTCTACGATGATCTTCTGGAAGAAGGTATTCAGTTTGTTAATGTTCCAGGTACTTGCCTTCATAATCTGGCCGTTACTGCAAGTGGTGTTCTGTGTGCCATTGAATACGCCGCCGGTAGCATAAGGTTTGTAGTACTGATAATAGTGGGCATCGTAAGTGCCGTAGTTATATATACGGTATTTATAAGGTACAGCATTCACAGACATGGCAGAGTCCTTAATGGAAGCGTCAGTATTATTGGAACGGCTGAATACGGTACCGCGAAGCAATGCCAGATGAGAATTGATATCTTGCAAAGAGTCACGCTTACTGGTCGTGTTGTCGTAATTGAAGTATTTAGTATATTCAGCTATCTTTTCTTTCCATACGTCATTGGTAGGCACAACCCAGTAATAGGTACTATCCTCAGAGTTCAGTTCACCCATATAGTCAAACAGTTTGTTGCTGAGTACCATGACAGAATCCAGATAGACTGTCTTTCCATCCACGATACCACCAGCTACACTTTTTGATTCATCCAGCTTGTACTGATTGTATGAATACATATATTTGTAGATGTCACTCAGGTCATTGTCCTTAGCCAGATATTCGAAGATATTTGGCGAGAAGTCTGCCTTGTTGTTCAGTGTGAAGAGTATACCGTTGCCATACAACTGGTTACTGGTCAGAATTGTCTTGCCGCTGAATGTGCTGGGAGTGAGTACACTGTATTTGCCGTTCATCATCACGATAGAGTCTGAACCGGTTTTTGCAGTAGAGTAGTTGTAGAGGGCGATATGATTCTGCAAGAACTCCTTGATGGTCGTGTTGTCCTTGGTCTTTACGCCGCTCTGCTTCTGCTGCTGGTAAGCTGTGATGAGTGCATTGGCCTGGTCGGAGGTGAAGTTCTCGTTCACGGGAGCAAATACGGTGAATATCTGTTTGCTTACCAGTGTGGTGTCATATCCGCAGGCTTTCACTACACTTGCGAAATTAGACAGATCGGGGTTTGAGGAAATGGCCTCCCAGAGCGTGCCTTCACCAGTGGCTGCTGCATCATAATGGTCATCCCATTTGTCTGTACAGCCTATGAAGGCGAGAGCGATGATGACCGCTCCCAAAACCTTCGTGCATATATTTCTATGTTTCATAATTATATTCTTTTTCATTCCTGATTTCTAATACGATTATTGATTAGAGGTCTGATTCCATTTCACCGGAAGCAGTAACACCGTAAACGCTCTTAGGAACAATTTCCAGATAGTCCATCATAAACTCATTGTTGTTGCCCAACTTGCTGGATGATGTACAGCGGATACGCAGGTAGTGGTCTGTTGCAGGATTGATATGAACCTGACAGAGCACGATACGATAAGTACGTGGGTTACCGCCAAAGTACATGTAACTGCTACCACTGGAGTGATAGCCTCCGAAAGGACCGCGATAGTAACCTAAGTTCTTCAGTCTCTTTTGGTCTTCGGCTTTTTCCTCATCAGTCATCTTGTTGTAACTTGCACCTGATTCGTCAGAAACGAAGTTACTACCCAGAATGCTTGCATCATCCAGACGTTTACGCATATCCAATGGAATACCCTGAGGTTTGTTGTCGAAGTAAATCTGAGCCACACCACGTGTGTCGAGTGCACAGAATCCGAGACGGATCTGGTATTCTCCCTCGTAAGGTACAGGCGGCAGACGGAAGGTGAAGTCATAATCACCGAAGAGGTTGAACTCATCTCCTTCGTATGACCAGAAGTTCCAGTGAGGACGACGATAAACAAAGTAGCAGTTACCCTTCATCGTCACATTATCCAGATAGCCTTCCGGGAAGTAGTAATTCTTACCATTCTTGAAGGTGTTATCAGCCTTTGATGATGCATCGTCTGTGGTCGGGTCACCATTCAGACGGATATTCATGGTCATCACTTCCGGGAAAATGGTGGAGAAGTCCATACGGATACGGTCGTTCATCACCTTATTCTGGGTATCGGAATTGAATGCTACAACATCACTTACATAGAAGTAACGTCCATTAGGCGCATCCTGTATGTACTGGTCTTGTACTGTAGGAGTAATCATGGAACCTTCTATGGAATAGTTGTCATCATATCTGCGATTCACATAACGCTGTCCGATGGTTCCGCTGCCTTTCCATTTAGTTACAGTAAGCTGTGTCAGCTTCATCATCGTGTGAGGCAACAGAGTCTCATACCAGTCATCAGGATTCATTACGTCAGTCTTGATGCCGATGGCACCGTCTACGATACCTTTGTGAAGTTCCAGTGTGGTAATCTTGTTCCAGCCGATGACATCACGTGTCAGTATATGATAAGCAATGTACATGTTCAGTGGGTTCCAACGCTTTTTGAGGTTTTCTGCTGTATAATCATGAGCAGCGATATAGTTCTCATTGGTACCGTACACCGGGTCGTAGAGTTTGCAGGCCAGGTCATACAAGGTCTTATTCATATCTTCAGCATTTACGGTAATGCCGTTGTTGTAGAAGATATTTTTCATGATAGAATCCGGTTCCACGAATACGGTGAATCCGTATTTCTTCTCTTCTGGTGCTACTGCTATTTCATGCCAGAAATCGGATGTGTAACTGTACTGGGCAAGTTTACTTCCGTCGTAAGAAGCATCCTTTGTCTTGATCAGCGAGTCACGCAGGCCAGTGGCAACCAATGCATTGTAGAAGTATGTAATCTTATCGTTAGCTTTCAGAATATCAGCGATAGAACTGTTGGAGTTTTCCAGCAGCGTACTGATGGGCTGTACGATACCGTTTTCTACAGAGTCATCCTGTTCAGAATAGATAATCTGTGACATACGGTTCAGTTCCACAACGGAGTTCTGGTTGGCATCTGTAGTATGTGTAATCTGAATATATCGCTTGTTCATATTGGCGGTATTCAGTGTACCATCATTCATCTCGATGGTAGCATACATATTGTTTACCAGGTGGGTACGTGCGATAGTGTCGCATTCTGCCTGTGTCAAGTCTTTCACAGTGCTCTTTCCTATCTTTTTCAGATAGGTTTCCACTACCGTATTGGATGGCAGAAAACAGGTGTAGTGACCGTAAGCGGAGAGGAGGTCGGTTAGTCCAGCCTGATCCACGATATACGAAAAATCGCTGTATTGTGGACGGTTCTTGATATAATCGCTCATCATCTCGCCTTTGAAAGTATAGAAGTTTTCTGCACTTGGATCATCAGAACAGCTGATGAAGTTCAAGCTACTCAAGGCGCAAATAGCGCAGAGAATGATATATCTAAATCTTTTCATATTCAGTATTTTCATATTCTAGTTGGTCTTTTCGTAATTACCTGATTCACCACTGCCGAATGCCGGATTCTGTGTGAGGTTTGTATTCACCTTCAACTCGTCAACATTATATGGCCAGTAAATGGCATCCATTTTGGTAAGTTTGCTCTGAATGACAGATACATTGGTGGTAAACTTAGACAGTACCTGTGTGGTAAGATAAGAAGTGTTACCGTCACGACGGGCGCGGCGTACCAGGTCATACCAGCGTTTGCCTTCGAACATTAGTTCTCTGTGACGCTCCTGCATCACAAGATTCTGCATGGATGATTTAGTTACAAACTTGGTGGGGTCAAGTGTGTCTTTGAGGGTAGTCTCGCAGAGAGAACGCTTGTTCACTGCAGTAACCAGACTGAATGCATCATTCAGATATTTTTGGTCTTGCTCGCTCAGTTTGTCGCTGTTGCTCATCAGTTCAGCTTCAGCTTCAGCCTTCATCAGCATGACGTCGGACAGACGATAGATAATCCAGTTGCTCTTGTTTTTGTCCTTTGAGTAGAATCCTGAAGTGCTCTTGACAGGAGTAGAACCGGATACATCAATGTATGCGTTGGTGTATTGATACTTCATGATGTTGAGAACAGCACTACCGGATGTACTGTTTGCCAGTACGCAATTTTCATAGTAACGAGAATCGAATTGATTGTTGAATACACTGTAAAGCTTGGAACTTACATCCTGTGTGATGGCAGTTGACAAGGTAGTGTAACCCATGGCACCACCATATCCATACATATCGTTCACTGCGGCGTTGGACAGCATATTGTCATCTTCTACATAGGTGAGTTCAAAGATGCTTTCCGTGCTGTTACCAGTACCGAAAATTTGATTGTAGGCATTTCCAAACATAGAAGTGGATGAGGAGAAGGCATCTGAAATCAATGGATAACCACCGAAGATATCCTTCGTCTGCTGATTGTAAGAAGTACTCTTGCTGTCATTTTCTTCTTTCTGCTTCTTCTTACTGGCTATTACTAGGTCTGCATATTTGATACAGTTGGCATAGTCCTGCTTCCAGAGGTACATCTCACACAGCATGGCGTGAATGGCATCCTGAGTAATTTTGCCGGTCTGATACATCGCCTGTATAGTGGTGGCTGATGGATAGGTCTTCACGGCATTGTTCTGAACGCTCTCCAGGTCAGTGATCAGATTACTCAGAATCGTGTCGAAACTGGTGGCTGGTAAGTCCATTACCTGGTCATCGTCTGTGAATGCTTCCGTAGAATAAGGTACATCACGGAAGGTGCGGATCAGATAGAAGTAACACAAGTCACGGATGGCAGAGACTTCAGCAATGGTGGCTTTCATCTCGCTTTCTGTGAAACTTGGGTCTTTGACTGCTACTTGTGGCGCATATTTGATGACGGTATTGCATCTGTTGATGATGTTGTAGAAGTTATTCCATGTGGTGTAACTGTTGGATGCAGTCAAGTTCTCCTTCAGAATATTTTCCAGGCTTACGTCCTTGTCCAGATTCGATCCCGAACCGATATTATCACTGCGGAATTCACCCCATATCATCATTCTTCTCACCATATCTCCTGACTGCATACCTGAGTAACAGCCAGCTACGATACCATCCACATCGGATTTCTCATTCCAGAATTTATCCAGCGTGATTTTGTCTTGCGCGTCTATGTCCAGAAAGTCACTGCATGATGAGAGGCAGGTGGCTACGCAGACGGCTCCGATAATATGATAAAATATATTTTTACGTTTCATAATGATTTATCTTTTAGCTATTAGAAGTCAACAGTTAAACCGAATGTATAAGAACGGTTTCTTGGCGTCTGTCCCCAATCCACTGCAGGAGCATAACCTGACTGTGATACATCTGGGTCCACACCGGTGTACTTCGTAATGATGAATAAGTTGTTGGCACTTGCATAGAGATTAATCTTGTTGATGCCCAGTGGCTTCAGCATCTTCTTGTTCAGCGCGTAGGATAGCTGTACATAACCCATACGCAGATAAGAACCATCTTCTACGAAGCGGTCGCTTACCAAGGTGTTGTAGTTGGATGATGTACCGTACATAGCACGTGGGATGCTCGTTACGTCGCCTTCCTTACGCCAACGGTAGTTCACAGCCTGACTCTGGTTGTTGTTACCGGTCATAGCTTCTGCGTTCAGACGGGCAAGATTCAGAATCTTGTTACCAAAACGATAAGTGAACTGGGTGTTCAGTCGCCATTCTCCATAAGAGAAGGTAAATCCAAAACCACCAGTCAGCTTAGGCAGAGAACTGCCGAGGTAAACGATATCCAGTGCATTGATGTTACCATCATGGTTTACATCTTCATAGATGGCATCACCACCATTGAAAGCGTAGTTCTTACCCGTACCGTCATTTGTATAGTTGTAACGCATGCGCAATGGTTCACCGTCAGCATTGTAGATAATCTGACCGCTGGCATTGGTAGCTACAGGAGCTGTCTTGCCGGAAGCGACGAAAGCGGCGCGTTCCTCATCTGTCATATTCTTGAATGTATCATAGTTGTACTGGTAAACGCCCTTGTAACGGAAACCATAGATGGCACCGAATGGGTTGTTCAGCTGTACACGCTGCAGATAGGAACCATTTTCATAGTTGTATGTGGTATTGAGTGATTTGATGACGTACTCATCCATCTCCAGTATCTCATTGCGGTTATTACCGAAGTTGGCATTGATATCCACGCCAAACTTACCCACCTTGATTAGTCTGTTTGTATTCATGTGGAACTCCCATCCTGAATTACGCATCTTACCATTGTTGTAATACGGCAGAGTGAGATAACCTGAGTTGGATGGAATGCGATAGTTGGTGAGCAACATGTCCTTTGTGGTAGAGTTGTATGCCTCTAAGGTCAAGGTCAGTTTGTCATCAAAGAAGCCGAAGTCAAATCCTAAGTTATAACTGGATGTTGTCTGCCATTTCAGGTTCGTCAGTCGGATGTTCTCAGGATACATAGATTCTGTATCCAGGTATTTGTCTCCTGAAGCGTATGTACTGGTGTATAGATAATCCTTGTTAGGTGCTGTACCTACACGACCCCAGCTTGGACGGATAGAGAACATGGACATGAACTTCTTGATGGGTGCCATGAATGGTTCATCGATGACATTCCAACGGAGAGATACAGATGGGAAATATCCCCAACGGTTGTTAGGTCCGAATCGGGTAGTACCGTCAGCACGTAAGCTGGCATCAACCACATAACGGCTCTTGTAAGCATAGTGGGCTGATACGGTATAGAACATAGAGCGCCATTGTGAATACCAGGAGCTTAATCCTGTATTTACACCGCTGGCGTCAGGACTGGTGATACCCTGACCTGTCAGCCATTTAGAACCGTTGCTCTGACCGCTGGCTGTACCGGATGTCAGTTCAAAACGTCCCATCATCATGAATGAGTGGTCTTTGTTGGTAAAAGCAGGAATCAAGGTCAACGTCTGTTTTGTATTGAATTCCACACTCTTTGTACTCTGGTTGAAAGCAGTATTTACACTGTTGTCATTCCATGCCACAGTCTTCAGTTCTGAAGGATAGAACTTGTCTATATAGTTATTGATGACATGCACATGGACATTACCACGCCAGTTCAACTGCCAATGGTCTTCGTCCAGACCCAGCAGGTGATAGTTGATGACCAATTCAGGGTCCAAGTCATACACCTTCTCGTTGTTCTGTGCTAAATAAGCACTGGCAACTGGGTTTACATAAGCTCTCTGGTTGTCCACTTTTCCGCTGGTCTCATCGAATACGCTGGAAGCATCCTGGCGCATTTCATAGTAGCGGTCTGTATTTTCGCCTGTTACAGGGTCCTGTTCATAGATGCTCATGTTAGGCATCTTCTTCATGGCGATGGACAGCAGGTCATCATAGTTTCTCTTATACTTGGTATAAGTAAGTGCGAAGTTGGTAGATACGCGGATACGCTCACTGATGTCATAGTCGAGTGCAACACGTGTAGAGAAGCGGTCCATCTTCTGCTGGATGATAGAACCCTTTTCAGAGTCGTAACCAGCACCGATACGGAAGGCAGCTTTCTCACCACCACCGGTGATAGATACGTAGTGTTTCTGGAGGAAACCCCATTGCTTCACAGCATCCACCCAGTCGGTGTTGTTGTTGTACTGCTCATATTCGGAGAAGTTAGGATCGTAATTGATTTCAGAGATGCTCTGGCTCTTGGTATCATTCTGCTGTGGGTTGAAGTAACTCTCCTTCAGCAGCATGGTATAGTCGTCGCCACTCAGCAGATCATAACCTTTAGGCTGATAAGTGGCTTTCAGGTTCATCGTATAGGAAACCTGTGGTTTACCTCTTGTACCACGCTTGGTGGTAAATTCGATTACACCGTTACCACCCTGGCTACCATAGATAGCTGTAGCGGCAGCATCCTTCAGCACATTGATGCTGGCAATATCCTCAGGGTTGATGTTCAGTAACTCCGCGAATTTCTCATTGTTGGCTGTACTTAGGTCGGTGCCCGACAAGTCCACGTTACGAACATTACCATCCACCACAATCAGTGGGTTAGCATCTGTCAGTGAAGAGAGTGATGATGCACCACGCAGACGGAGTGTAGAACCAGAACCCAGGTTACCTGAGTTTGCTACGATATCCAGACCGGCGATACGACCCTGCAGGGCTTCGTCCACATTGGTGATACCAAGTCCTTCGAATTCCTTCATATCCAGACTCTGTGTAGCGTATGATATCTCTCGTTGGGGGATAGGCAGGTTATTACCCTGCAAACGTCTCTTTGATTTGATGGTTACTTCCTTCAGGGTAGTGGTAGAAGTAAGACTTACTTTATATGTGGTCTTGTCGATGGCCATGGTCTGTGTCTTCAGACCTACGTAAGAGAATCTGATTTTATCCTTACTGTTGCGTACCTTCATGGTAAAGTTACCATTGAGGTCAGTAACGGAAGATTCGATGATACGACCTGTTCCATCCATTTCGCAGACGGTTGCACCCATGAGAGGCCCAAATTCGTCGCTTACGGTTCCGTGTACAGATGATATCTGTGCCGAAATAGCTGAGCAGCAAATAACTGCAAGTAGCAGAATTATATATCTTTTCATAGTTTACTTCCTCCTTGCAATGCGTTTAATAGCCTTACTTACTTCTGTTTTCCATTTAGTGTTCTGCTCGCTGCTATAGAGAAGTACACCATCTATCTGATGTACAATGGCATCAGAAGCTGTATAAAGTGTCTTGGTAGTTGTGGAATTACCAAGAATCCAATATTCACGGCAGATATTGTTGTATAGTCCTTTTGTCTTTACGATGTTACGAGTGTTGCCCAGTCTGTCGGTGATAGTGACAACTTGGTTGGCTTCGTTTCCATCGTTGGCGATTTTTACTGTGAGTGGATAATAACGACGAGTGTCTGTGTTCAGCATCATTGACTCATAGTTGTTGGTAAGCAGGTATGAACCGTCTGTATCTGTAGAAGGTACACCGCCTACTGTCACTGAGTTATCCTGTATGTGGTAACGTACGAAGTCAAAGATTCTGTCTCTGATGGTATTACAGATCGTAGTAGCTGCAGCTCTTTCTGCTTCAGTTTTACTTTCGTCTTCTGCTATCTTCAGGTAATTGTCAAAATCTGTAGGCGTTGGCAGATAGCCATCATCTTCCATCTTCTGGATGGCTTCGTTGGTTGGTACATATACAGTGTAGTTGTAAGCACCAAACAGGGTGATGTTGTTGTTGGTCTTGCTGTGCGCACAACTGTAAGTGGTTCCGCTCAGTGTCATTGAACTGGCCAATAAGTCCAGTTTCGTATTTCTGGAGTCGCTGAAAGAAAGCAGTTCCAGGAACTTGCTGTAGTGGTCTGGGTCAGCTTTCAGTGTCTCATACACAGATTTGGTGGATGACATAGGTATCTGACCAGACATGCTGTATGATTTACCATTGCCACTCTTTGACATATCATAGATTGAGTCAACGTGCTGCGATGAGTTATGTTCAGTCTGCCAAGCACCGTTGATAATCATCTTGCCTTTCACACCGGCATTTTCCACTTTCAGTGTAGTACCGTTCTTTGACTTATAGTAAGTGTGACCATCCTCGACATTACCAACGATAATCATCTGGTTGACGACATCCTTCAGACGATTTTCGATGATGGTAGAGGATACACTGGATGAAATCTTGGTACCTAATGTAATATTACCGCTGTTATCTATAGTACATGCATAGCGCTCTGCACTAACAGTCTTCTCTTTAGAGTCATAGTAGAATCTCAGAACAGTTTCTTGGTTTTCACCATAAGTACATGGGTCAACATACCAAAGCATAGCATTATTGGTAGGAAGAACCAAACTGTATCGTGTATCCATAGAATTCAGATAAGGAGTGAACTCCAGGTCATCGATGGCCCAGTAGATGACGCTCATGGCGTTCTGATTGATCAGGGCAGGGAATGATACACTTGAATAAGCACTAGGACTGAATACCTTGTTTACCTCATAGATTACACCGTTGCAGCCTATATAGCATCTCACGACATTATCCTTGGTCACACCCATAGACACCTTGGCATCGTTCACGATGTTGGAGAACTTGGATGGTACCGTTTCTGTAAAGGAGCCCATCATATTCACATTGAGCAACTTAGACAGCACTTTGTCAGGTACATTGTCCCAAGTGCCGTACATATCCTTCAGTACTTTACCGTCGTTATTCCACCATGAATCCAGTGCCTCATTGGTAGGTACCAGCATGGCACCTGCATCATAGTGCATATCGTAACCGCTGGTGTTCTCATACATATACTGGTTCCATCCCGGGTCGAATGTCAGTGTGGCATCCACCTTGTCGGGGATAGGGTTGCCAGCTGTCTCTGGATAATACAGATTGCCCATTCCGTCTTTACGTGAATCGCAGAAATAACGCAATGTAAATACAGAGTCCACCTGAGTGGTATGTGTACGGTTGTATTGTTGCGTTTTGTATTTGTCGTAATAAGGTGCACTGAAACGGTCAATCAACTTAGACCAGAGTGATGTCTCGTTGTGCTGGCGCAGAATCTCAGCCATATTGTTATTGGCCTCAATCACACCGTCTACTTTCTGGATATAACCGTTTTTACAGGTGATATCTCTTTCTGTCACTTTCTTGCCGTTGATCCATGCTTCACTTGTTGATGAGGCTGCACCATTAGTGAGGATGGAAAGATCCTCAGAGGTCATCTTCATCTTGCTCATGAAAGCAGGCAGGAAGTGAATCATCGGAGCACTCAGATTACTAGTCACTCCATTGGACATAACTTGACCATCCTTAAACAGGATGATGCTCTTCTTGTTTTTTGCATAATATGACCATGCCGGCAGGTTACCGTTCATCTCTGATGGCTTCATCACGAAGATGGAGTCAAATACGCTGGAAGCGGTAGGACGGCGCATACAGAGTCCTGTTTCTGGTGGATCAGCACTTACATTACTTAATAGCTCTATCAAGTAGGCATTGTTGATCATTGCATTGTTCAACAGCAGCTTTTTCTGCGATGTTGACAGTGACTCATAATTTTTAGCTCCCCAACTGTTGGATGCAAACCAAGTTTGGAAAGTGGCATCATCGGCAACAAACAGGGTTCTCGAGCCTGTTTCGTTCATGACATCATGAAGTCCTAAGTCGTCGATAAGCCTTAGGGTAATTGTGTAATTACCGTCAGCCTGGAGTTGCTGATAGATGGATTCGCCCAACCATGATGGTTGTCCGGTGAGCAAGTCGTCTTTACACGACTGCATCGTCAGGGCTGCACCGAGTATCAAACAAGCTGCAAGAGTAGGCTTGAAGATTCGAATGTTTTTTAGTTTCATATATGAGTTAATTTATTGTAGTTACTTTGTTATTTGATGATAGCTTTTCCGTTGTAGATGTAGATGCCGTGATTGAGTGCATTCCTGTCTACTTTCTGTCCATTCAGATTGTAATAGATGTTATTCTTTATTACATCCGTATTTGTCACTGATGTGATTCCAGTTGGATCGCCTAAATATTTCAATGTAAAATTATCAAAGCAGCACCAGTCGCTGTTGGTATAATTGTCTTTCTTGATACCTATCTTGATGCTCCCGTCCGCTGTAAGAGTCACCTTCAGCGTGTTGGTATAAAGTTGTTTGTCATTAAATGCCTGATTAGCTGCGGTTACGTTGTCAGGGAAGGTGTATGGGCTATATGTATACACAGTGTCCGCACTATATATACTGGTTACTGGTACCTGTTGGTCGTTTGCATAGAAGATGGCATCCAGTGTTTCTGTACCCGCCTTATGAGCTGCTGTGGCCACACTGATGCTACCCTGACGAAAGAAGCTCTGTACTGTTACTTCATAGATACCCTTTGACAGTCCGCTCACTTCCTGGTAGAAATCGAAATTGGTGTTCCAGTATTCTGCCACTTTTCCATTGGCATTGGTAAATGCAGAGGATGTGGTCCATCCGTTGCTGCCTTCGCTGAAGTCTGCATTGTTTATCATGGAAGTTAGGTCGATGGCTTTGCCTTGTTCCATCTGCTCCTTGATATATTCCTGATATTTGGTAGCACAACTCTGTAGTGCTTTCAGGGCGGAGGCCATATTGGTCTGATTCTCAGCTACTGTAGTACTGTTTGTTAGTGCATTGTTTGCCTGTGTGATGGCTGCGCCGATTGTTTCGTCTTTGCTTGCCTTATAGTAATTCTCCACAGTAGGCAACAGCGTTTTTACGGTTTCCCAAGTTTTCAGGTAATTGTATTCTGTTTCTGTAATTTTGAGGATGGAACCGTGCTGTGCGGCTACACTTCCGTTGATGTAAGTAGGGTCGCCTACATTGAGTCCGTATTCATCCATATCGCGGAACTTATAGCCGTAACCGCTGCCGGAGTAGTTGATGTAAGCCAACTTCCACTTCTTGCTACCTATGGGGCGCCATTGTGTGGGCGCTTCGATGGATTGATTGTTTTCGCCTACATGGAAATCCGATGTCACTGTCCATTGACAAGTTCCGGTCGTCTCTGTTGTCGCAGGTACTAAGTGCGTGGCAGTGGCTCGGTCGAATCCGTTGCTCTTCTCGCACTTGTAAATCATGATATACTGCTGGGCTGCCTCATTCCATACGATGTCCGCATCGATGATGTCATAACCTGGGTCGAAGTAAAGAGCCGGTTTGGTGAGGATGTTCAAGTCTTTATCTATCAGTTGGTAATAGATACGGTGACGGTCAGGGAAACCTACACTGTAATACAGTACATAGTTGCCGGTTGCCTTGTCATAGATTACCTGTGGTGCCCATGCAGCAGTCATGTCAGCTGCTGTGATACCACCCAGTGCCTCCAGATTCTCAGCTGTTTCCAAGTCTATCTTCACATTCTTTGTCCAGTGTACCAAGTCAGGACTCAGCATCAGGTCCATGATGTGGTTGCTGGTCCAACCCAGTTTGGAGGTCATGTCGGTACCTACCAGCATGAATTCGCCGTCCTGCTTGCGATAGAGGAAAGCATCGCGCATACCGCCCGTCACTGTGTTGGCTTTGGTATCAAATACCTCTGCGCCACCCAAAAGGTCTTCCCAGTAGTTCCCGTATCTGCTTGTCGCAAAACAGGTTATCTCGCTGCTCTTGTGCATGTGTGCAAAGAGATAAGCGCTTTTGTCCGCATCTTCGGTTACATAAGCAGGGTAGGAGGTGGTTACTTCCTGTCCTACATCACTTATCTTCATGCGGTATATATTCAGACTGTAAGCAGGAATCTGCAGTGCAGTAATCTGTTCACCGTCCACGGTGATATTCTCTGTGTTGGCGGGTGATACCGTGTTGGGTGAATCCATGGTGTTTTCCAGTGTGCCGTCTGTGGCAGTGAGACGTTGTACCGTACCATTGCCCAGTTTCATGTTCTTCACATTCAGATTCACCTGTTGTGCCTCACCGTTAGGATTGGCTATCTTTAGGATCATCTCACCCTTTTCTTCGTCTATCTGTGCACTCTGGTAAATAGCTTGTGCGGTAGGCAGTGTGAATGTATGGATGGTATCGCCATTCATGATGCATTTCACGTTGCTTCCCTTTACTTGTATTTCCAGGTCATACCAGTCGCCTGTAGTTACATAGTTGGTGTATCCGGTCTTTTCCGAGAGGGTAGTCTTTGTGCCGCTTACACAGTTTTCTATGATATCGCGTGTGTTGCTCCATCCGCCGATGTTCCACCACGTAAAGTTGTTGTTATCCTTATAATTGAATACAATCAGGAAACCCTCGCTGCCTGCCGTCTTCTTTGCGCGCACTTTATAAATATAGTTACCATTGTTGATAGGCGCATTAAGTATGGCTGTGCAGTTGGATGTGTTAGCTGATTCAGCAAGTGAACCGTCAGTTACCTGCCAAGTGCCGGTATTCAGTGTCCATGCTGATGTATCACCGCTGAAATCATCGGCAGCCAATTGGTTGCCTGTAGCGTCTGTTACCTTGACGTCATCATATACAGCGGTTGTGTTCCATGTGCCCACACCAATCTGCCGGTTACCCTCGGCTGTGGTGCGATTGTTACTTTCTGTCCAGAGTAAGTTCTGCTTGCCCAGATTCTCGTTCATCATCTTCTGTACATAATAAGAAGGTGTAACGAAATTGTCGGCAGCATTGAAGTGTATCATATCATAAGCCCAGGTAGGGTCTTTCTCATTCATAAAGATGGGAGCAAAGGATGCCATCTTGCATACATCGCTGTTTTTCTCCATACCCATCATGTAGATGGCTTCACCCAGCGCACTGTTCAGGTTGCCGTATTTGCCATAGCTTCCTCCGTTGGCAGCATATTCACCATTATAGACACCTATCTGGCGTGAATAACTGTCATACTTGTGATAGTTGTTGCGCATCCAGTCGTACGTACGATAATAGTGCTCGTCTACCATCTCCACGGGGTAGTCATTTCTCCAGGAAGGATTGTCTGTACCCCATGCTTCCACGTTACCAATCGTTGTAATTTCAGGATACTTTTCCTTGATGGCTTTAAAAAACATATTATAGCGCTCAGCATACTGGTCGCTCTGTGCACCGCTTGATGCCTGATAATTCTCATTGCCTATCTCTATAAACTTGAGATTATAAGGAGCAGCATGACCATTAGCGATACGCTTTGCACCCCATTCTGTGGTGGCATCGCCATTGGCATATTCTATAGCGTCAAGTGCATCTTGTACGAGTGCTTTGGCCTCTTCCAGCGTAAATGTGTAACCATGTCCCAGACCTACATTCACTACGAAGAGTGGGGCAGCGCCCAAGTCCTCGCACATCTGTAGGTATTCATCGAATCCCAGTCCGTCGGACGACAGATAGTTCCAGTTGTGATTATAATGTCCCGGGCGTTCCTCGATAGGACCGATGGTCTTTTTCCATTGGAAAGCATTTGCATAACTTCCCTGTCCTTCTACGTAGCATCCACCAGGGAATCTTAAGAATGAAGGATGTGTATTGGCGAGTAGTTGTGCCAAGTCGGGACGAAGTCCGTTTTTGCGGTTGTTCCATGTATATGGGAACAGTGATACCATGTCAAGGTCCAGTTTTCCGTTGACGGAAGTGACGATAGCTAACTGGCCTTTCTTATCCGTGCCAGTAGCCTTGATTGTAGCAGTAAGTTTGTTCCATCCGTTGCTGGTCACTGTACCTTGTAGGGTGGCAGTGCCTAAGATCGTTTTACCGTCTTCGGATAGAAGTTGTGCCTGTATATTATTTGTAAAATTTGTCGAACCTTTGGCCCATATTGTGAGCGTGTAGGTAGAGTCAGTTACGATACTCATACCCCAGTAGCCGGAATTGGCTAATCCCTTGGGACTTGTTGCAGAAGCGCCCAAAGTATTTACTTCTATAGCTTGTGATTGTGCTGAATTCAGCAGATTGCTGCTGATCAGTGTTAAGGTGGCATTGTTGATGGCTGACCAAGCGTCAGTACCATCTTCAAACGAGCGGTTACGTATCAATTCAGCATAAAGGCCACCTTCGCCTGCATGATTGATTTCCTCGAAGAACAGACCATACTGGTATTTGCTGATTTGCGGTCCGCGTAGTGTGGCATCCACATTCATTGTGACCTGTGCCAATACACTTGCAGGCAGCATGGCAAATGCCATGATTGGTAATATTTCTTTTTTCTTCATGTTTCGTGCTCGTTAATTATATATCTTAATGTAGTTGAAAGTTTCCCTCTTAGTTTGGGGTAGGTGCTATAATCATATAGCAAATGATGATAATAAGTGTTTAAGAAGGAACCGGGGATTTTTCGCCCCGATTCCTTATTATATAGATAATTGGATAATTCCAATGATTTACTTTACATTGACCTTTCTTACAGTCATCTTACCGTTTTCGTCGGTTATCTTCATGATGTTCAGACCCTTGCTTGGCGCATTGGTACGTACACCGTTCAGATTGAAGAATTCCACCTTAGTAGCGGCACCAGTAGTGATACCCTCAATACCGGTAGTAGTAGCTGTTTCACTCTTGCTGCTGTTTGCACCGTAGTAAGTCAGTGTCCAGTTGTCCATGATAACCCAATCGTTAGCCACGTTCTTCTTCTGAGCGATACCGATACGCAGTTTTCCGTCAGTTACCTTGATGAAGACAGAGTCTTTGTAAGCACCGTCAGTGAAGTAGTTGCCTGCAGATACCATATCGTTAGGCACCTTCATTGTTGTACCACCCAGGGTGATGTCAGTCATGGTTCCAGCGTAAGTGTTTGTTGCCATTGCACCAGAAGCGAGGAGTGGCAGAGTAGATACCAATGTGTCCTTACCAGCAGTAGCATACATGTAAGCGTTACCTATGGTAGCCTTGTCTGCGTCATACTTTGTAGCATCATCAGCAGCAGAACCGAAGCGATAGAATGCCTGAACACCTACGCGATAAGTTCCATTAGGCAGACCAATGATATCCTGATACATATTGAATGTCTTGTTGTAGAATTCCAGCAGCAGAGCAGCCTTCTGGGTATCATCGTTACCGAAGTTGTAACCAGTAGTATTCTCCCAACCTGCAACAGAGTTCACACCATCCTTATCGAATGTAGGAGTAGCGAGGACAACTGATACGTTAATAGGATTGTTGTCAGAAGCTGCAGAGTAATCTGGCAATTTCAGCTTGCTGATCATTTCCTTGATCTTAGTCATATAAGCCTGAGCATCAGCATTCTCCAGTGTACCTCCGTCAATCTTGGATGTGATTTCAGAGTTCAGAGCGAGTGCACTGTTCTTTACGTCTTCAGAACCAGTGCTTGTGCTGACTGCAGAATATAAGTCCTCATTTTGAGTCTGAAGTTCTTTAAACAGAGCTACAGATGCATTTACAGAATCCTGTACTTCGAGCAGACCATTGAGTGCTGCAAGCATTGCTTTACCGTCAGTTCCTGCTACAGCAGTATTAGCAGCTTCAATAGCTGTTGTTACCTGAGCCAGAACAGATTTACCCATAGTACCTTGTTTCTTCATAGACTCGGCAGTAGAAAGAGATGTCTGGAGCAATGGCTTGATGACATCAACTTTGAATCCCTGGTAAACCATCTTGAAGTTATCCCAGATAGCCCAGCTGTCACCACCTTGGTTTGTAGCGCCGGTTACACCGATGCGGAGTTCACCACCGTCTTTAGCAACCAGTCCGAAAGATTTGCTCACATACATATTGTTTGCGAATGCGATAGAACCGTCGTTCATGTCATTAGGATACCAGTATGTACTGTCGGCATCAGCAAGAGCACTACCTGCTGTGTACAGAGTCTTGCAAGCAACTTTCTCCTCGAATACGTTCTTGAATACAGACTTGCTGTTATTTACGTAAACGTTAACAGGACAAGTAATAGTACCTGCAGCATAAGCGTTCAGCGCGTTGTTGCCACGCAGATAGCGATAGAATCCCTGAACAGAGATTTCGTAAACACCGACAGGAGCATTCTTAACTACCTGATAGATATCAAAGCTAGAGTTGTTCCAAGCCTCGAAGCAGCGATTGGTCTTACTACCTCCGTAAGCTACGTTACCACCAGTAGCAGCTTTCACTGTCCAGCCCTTACCGTCTGTCTCAAAGTTTGCATTAATAAGATATTTGTCTGTTACATCAGTACCTTCAGTGATACATGTTCTTACCACTTCGTCAATAAGCGTAGTCAACTTTGCAGTTTCTGTTTCTACTTCAGCTGTTGTTGCTGTGAGATTTTTCATGAAGTCTGCACCGTCCAAATCTACGTAGTCAGCCAGCTCGTCTTTCTTTGTACCTACGAGAGAGGCATCAGTAGCCAGTTTCTGACCTTTAGTAAATGCCTCCTGATAAGCTGTCCAAGCAGCGATGTTAGCATTCACCACGGCTGCAGCATCATTGATAGTCTTCATGGCAGCTACAACTTCTGCTCTTGTAGCAGCTGTAGACAAACCAGATACGGTGGAATTATAAGTGTCAACAGTACCTTTTGTTGTAAGGGTAGTAGCTGGCAGTGCTGCGAATGAAGGAGCATTCTTCTTCACGTCGTCCAGCCAGAGCTGATAAGCTGCAGCTGAATTACCATAATACTTCAATGTGAAATTGTCGAACAATACCCAGTCACCACTTATTACAGAATCTTTTGCCAGACCGATACGGGCTGTGTGGTCATCTGTACCGAAGAATACGGTATTGTTGTATAAGCCATTTGTGAAGTACTTCTCGGCTGTTTCCATATTGTTAGGAATGGTCTTTCCGTCCACGGTAGATTCATTCATACCCAGAGGAGTAGTGATGGCATCAGCGAATGCATTCTTAATAGCAGAGGTAAGACTGTCTGTACCGATCTTTGTATAGATAGTAGCCAGTTTGCCTGTACCTGCTTCGTAGTTTTTCTTACTTACATCTGAGTAACCTGCACGATAGAAAGCCTGCAGACTCATAGCATATACTCCGTTAGGAATACTCTTCAGATCCTGATAGAAGTTGAATTTCTTCTGATAGAATTCTGCATCGGTATAGCTTTGGAAAGCTGCTGAGGTACCGCTCCATCCAGTCATGTTGTTGCTGGCAAAGCTAGGATTGGTAATCAGCACAGTCTTATCCTTAGGATTGGCAGCATCTGTGTTCTGCTCATCATAAGCGGCCATTTTAGCCTTTACGCTGGCGATGGCATCGTCAATCTGAGTCATTGTGCTGGCTTCATCCAGATAAACAGCTTTCTCTGTGGCTATATCAATGTTCAAGGCTGTTGCCTGATCCATATAAGTCTTCAGAATTGCTGCTTCATTAAAGAGATTGATAGCTGTGAAATAGTTGGCATAGTCAGCTTCTGATACGAAAGCCCAG
>DAIRCP010000044.1:0-27686 GCA_036796635.1 Prevotella sp.
AATATTACATTTGGTTATCATCTCTTTTACTTTAGGCCATACTGCACTGTGCAGTCTTTTGTATTCGTCTAACTTGCCTTCAGCCACACGAATTACGCTTCCGTATCTCTTCATGTTTTAAGTTTTTAATGTTTGTGCTGCAATATTACATATTTTTTCTGAAAGTCCATATTTATTAGGCGACAAAATTTATATAACGGTGTATAATCTTCGGGAACGTTTTCTTAACTGATTTTGCGTTTTTTTGAAAAAACAAGTGAAGAGTTTCGTTTTTGGAAATAATTATTGCGATATTTGCAGGCTATTCATATTTAGCAATCTAAAACAAATTAATATTAGAACCTATGAAATCGGAAAAGTTGTTCAGCGGTAGGAATGGGGAGAATTATTTATTCCCTTTTATCATGGTTACTTCGCTGTTTCTTATGTGGGGATTCGCCCATTCACTGTTGGATGTGCTCAATTCGCACTTTCAGGAGATATTAAACATATCCAAAGCTAAATCTGGACTTGTGCAGTTCTCGCTATATGGCGGTTATTTCGTCATGGGTATACCGGCAGGACTGTTTATCAAGAAATTCGGCTATAAGGCAGGTATCGTTACGGGGCTATTGCTTTTCAGTCTGGGTGCCTTTCTGTTTTATCCGGCTACTCGTATCAAGACCTTCCCTCCGTTTCTGTTTGCCTTGTTTGTCATCGCCTGCGGACTCACCTGTCTCGAGACGGCTGCCAATCCTTATACCACGGTGCTGGGTCCGAAGCATTCGGCGGCCCGCCGTATCAATTTCGCTCAGTCATTCAATGGCTTGGGTTGGGTACTGGGTCCTTTGTTAGGTGGTGCACTTATCTTTGGTTCGGGCGATCCATTTGCAGTGATGGCACGTCCGTATATGATTATCAGTCTGGTGGTATTCATCATGGCGCTGGTATTTATCAAGACCCCATTACCAGTAATCAGCAATCAGGAAACGACGACCGGACAGCAGGTTCAGAAAGGCAGTTACAGAGATCTGCCTAAGCATCATCTGTTGGTATTCGCTGTTGTGGCTCAGTTCTTCTATGTGGCAGCCCAGACGGGCATAGGCAGTTTCTTTATTAATTATGTGATAGAGGTACAGCCTAATGTAAGTCATCTGGAAGCTTCCCGTCTGTTGGCGCTGGGCGGTATGGGACTGTTTATGGTGGGACGTATGTTCGGAAGTTATATCATGCGAGCAATTCCTCCCAAGAAACTGTTGTCTATCTGTGCAGGTGTCTGTGTGCTGCTGATGATTGTGGTGATGCTAGGACTGGGAGTCGTTTCTGTCATCTGTCTGTTCTGCAGTTATCTGTTCATGTCCATTATGTTCCCTACCATTTTTGCCTTGGGTATCAGTGATATGGGTGATAACAGAGAGCGGGCATCATCCATTCTGGTGATGTGCGTGGTAGGTGGAGCTTTGGTACCTATGTTCATGGGTTTTATTGCTGATTTCTCCTCCATGACAGTGGCCTTTGTCGTTCCGTTGATATGCTTCATCGTGATATGGCTGTTTGGTTTGTCAAAAGTAAAGAATTAAATAAAAGAATAATCGTTAAATTAAGATAAAATACCGGTTCCGGTCACATTTGTTACCTCCAGCCGAAAGAAACATCCCTACTTTTGCGGCATCATTATTAACTCAATCAAACAGTAAAAGTATATGGAAAATAAGATGTTTTGTTTCCAATGTCAGGAAACGGCCAAAGGTACAGGATGTACAGTTAGAGGCGTGTGTGGTAAATTACCAGAGACCAGCAGATGGATGGATTTGTTGCTCAGTATCGTTCGTGGTGTAGGTACAGTAGGTCATGCCCTCAATGAGAAGCAGGTGACTTATGAAAAGGCTGCTGCTGCCGCGTTTATCGTGGATGCACTCTTTGCAACCATCACCAATGCCAACTTTGATGATCAGGCTCTGCTATATAAGGTGGACCACGGTATCATCATCAAGAAACAACTGCTCGCTCTGGCTCAGAACCATGGTATTGCTCTGCCTGATTATCAGGAAGTGAAGTGGGGCGGCGAGAAATCGGATTACCAGAATGAAGGGGAGCGTGAGACTGTTCTCCGTAATACAGATGCCGACCTGCGCTCACTCAAGGAACTCACTGTACTCGGACTCAAGGGCATGGCTGCCTATTATGAGCATGCTGACCGTCTGAATGAACATGATGAACAGATTATCGACTTCATGATGAAGGCACTCTCCATGGTATCCAATCCGACTGCTGATATGCAGAGTCTGATAGGTCTTGTACTGGAGACAGGCAAGTATGGTGTGGATGTGATGGCATTGCTCGATAAGGCCAATACACAGGCTTATGGTAATCCCGAGATTACGAAAGTGAATATCGGTGTGGGTAAGAATCCCGGTATCCTGATATCCGGTCATGACCTGAAGGATATAGAAGACCTGTTGGAGCAGACAGAAGGAACTGGTATTGATGTGTATACCCATGGAGAAATGCTTCCGGCACACTATTATCCACGTCTCAAGAAATACAAGCATTTGGTGGGTAATTACGGTAATGCCTGGTGGAAACAGAAAGAGGAATTTGCCACTTTCAATGGCCCTATCATCTTTACCACCAACTGTATCGTACCTCCCGCACCTAACGCTAATTATCAGGACCGTGTGTTCTGTACAAACGCCACTGGTTTCCCAGGTTGGAAGCATATTGAGGAAGGTGCTGATGGTCATAAAGATTTCTCAGAGGTAATCGAACTCGCCAGGCATTGTCAGGCTCCTACAGAAATAGAACAGGGCGAGATTATCGGTGGATTCGCACATAATCAGGTGTTTGCACTGGCAGACAAGATTGTGGATGCCGTGAAGACAGGTGCCATTAAGAAATTCGTGGTGATGAGTGGTTGTGACGGACGTATGAAGAGCCGTAATTATTATACTGATTTTGCCAAAGCACTGCCTCAGGATACGGTAATCCTTACCAGTGGCTGTGCCAAATACAAATATAATAAATTAGGACTGGGTGACATCAACGGCATACCCCGTGTGCTGGATGCCGGACAGTGTAATGACTCCTATTCATGGGCTGTGGTAGCATTGAAACTGAAGGAGATATTCGGTGCTGCGGATATCAACGACCTGCCAATCTTCTTCAATATTGCCTGGTATGAACAGAAGGCCGTCATCGTATTGCTGGCGTTGCTGCATCTGGGTGTGAAGAATATCCACATCGGTCCTACACTCCCCGGATTCGTATCTGAAAGTGTGCTCAAAGTATTAGTGGATAACTTCGGCCTGGGAACTATCTCCACGGTGGAAGACGATATCAAGAACTATATCTAATCATCCCAATGCCACATCGAGCATCATCATCACGCTGAATCCAACGGCGAAGAAGATGGTGCCGATGTTGGAATGGTCACCTTCCGACATTTCCGGGATGAGTTCCTCTACTACCACATATATCATGGCTCCCGCGGCAAATGCAAGTGTATAAGGCAATAGGGGTAGAATGAAAGCCGTGGCAAGGATGGTGAGCATGGCTCCGACGGGTTCTACTGCACCGGACAGGATGCCCATGACAAATGCCTTGCCTTTACTCATACCGGCTCCTTTGAGAGGCATGGAGATGATTGCACCTTCTGGGATATTCTGGATGGCTATACCCAATGCCAAAGCAAATGCACCGGATGCAGTGATGAGTGAACTGCCCTCACGTACTCCTGCATAGATAGCACCTACTGCCATACCTTCCGGGATATTATGGAGTATCACGGCAAGTATCAGCATGGTGGTACGTTGGAGATGACTTTTGGGACCTTCCGGTTGTGTGGCACCTGCATGCAGGTGAGGGATTATCTTATCGAGCATGAGCAGGAAAAGGATACCGATCCAGAAACCGATGAAGGCTGGAACAAATGACCATTTCCCCATTCCGCTGCTCTGTTCTATGGCAGGGATGAGCAGGCTCCATACCGATGCGGCAATCATTACACCTGCTGCAAAGCCTGTCAGCATTCTGTTGATGGTCTGACTGAGTTCCTTTCTCATAAAGAACACAAAGGCGGCACCAATTGTTGTTCCGATAAATGGAATTGAAAGTCCAAATATGATATCGTTCATCTCGTTTTTGTATTAAATGTGATACAGTACTGCTTAATTGGATGATAAAGATAAATGATTATTCTCTTATCAAGAACACATCATTCTCTAATTTATAATATTTTAACGGGTCATGGTTCTCTTTATGCCTTGCGAATCAATTGAAATAGAAAAAAATAGCGTACCTTTGCCCCCACAAAAAAATCCTCAGAAGGAGACGCCGGGTGTTGCTGCAGCCCTCAAGTAGGATAGTTTGACTCTTAATTATGAATTGGATGATTCTGATTATCGCCGGACTATGCGAATGTGGGTTCACGTTCTGTCTAGGCAAGGCAAAGAATGCGACGGGTACGGTGGATTACCTGTGGCTCAGCGGTTTCTTGGTTTTTACTTTTTTCAGTATGTTATTACTGATGAAAGCTACACAGCATCTTCCCTTGGGAACTGCTTATCCGGTATGGACCGGAATAGGTGCTGTAGGTACGGTTCTCATCGGCATCTTTTATTTCCATGAACCAGCCACTTTCTGGCGTGTGTTCTTCATTTCCACACTTATTCTATCTATTGTAGGACTTAAAACAGTATCAGCGTCATGACAGATTTCAGACCTATGCGCCGTAAGCGCCAGTTACTTTCTGAAGAAGAAAGTATTCATGTACTTCATCAGTCTACTTCCGGTGTTTTCAGTGTTCTCGGAGATGATGGTTATCCCTATGGTGTCCCCATCAGTTATGTGTATCATGAAGGGAAGCTCTTTTTCCATTCTGCACTGCAGGGACATAAGGTAGATGCCGTCAGAAATTGCGACAAAGCCACTTTCACGGTGATATCTATGGATGATGTGAAACCGGAGAAGTTCACAACCTATTTCCGTAGTGTCATCTGTTTCGGAAGAGTGCATATCATAACTGATGAAGCGGAAAAGATGGCTGCTCTCAGGTTATTGGCTGAGCGCTATAATCCCGGTGATGAGACTGGGCTGCAACATGAAATCAGTAAAGAATTTGACCGTATGCTGATGATACAGTTTGATATAGAACAGATGACTGGCAAAGAGGCAATAGAACTGGTGAGAAATAAAAAATAAATATGCTGAATTGCCATCACACTGTATCAGAGTGTATTGGCAATACGTTTTACTTTACTGGTATATTGGCGGTCTTCAGCATATCCTATTCTGCTGAGGAATGAATAATAATCACCGTCAGTATATTTGTACTGTACGTCATCTCGATAGGCTTTCACGCTCTCTTCCCAGGTAGTGAATTCATAATAACTACCGTCGGAGGGGTGGCGCAGGCCGAAGAGATTATGATGTACCCTGCATAAGTCACTGGAGAAGTTGCCCGTTTCTAGCAGTGCTTGTGCCAATACTATCTTGGGAAATTTTACTTCATATTTTTCCAGCATAGCCAATACATTTTCAGGAGTCAGCAGATCACCGTTGATGATATACGTGCTGTCGTTCATCAGTTCCGGTTGTGGTATGCTGTCACATACCTTGTCTGTCTGTGCTAGCGCAGGAATTGCGTCAGGTTCAAAATTCTGAGCCTGTACTCCTACTGATAACAAGAGGGTGAAAATAATAATCTGCAGTCTTTTTATTGTTGCCATACTGATAATAATAACGTAGAGATCTGTAGATTATTGTTCAGACTCATGGATTCTTTGGAGGTCGCTTTCCCAGTCCTCCCATTCTTTCATAGCTTCCTTCCAGTCTGTCTGTGTACCGCAGGCGATAGCTTCCTCTTCCTTCTGTGCTTCATCGTGTGCTTTGTCGCGTGCACGTTTCGCTTTCATATCTGCGATGGTAGCATCGTCCAATACCTGGATGGCACCGCGCTGGATGGCATCCTGCAGTTCTGTATCACCGAAGGCCTTGCCCGGTTCATTGAAATCAGAGATATTAAACTCATAGTCTGTCCGCAGATCATGGCGGACCATCTTCTGCTGAAAGCGGTTACCGGCATTTTTCAGTCGGAGCAGTTTGGCTATCTCATTGATTTCCTGTTGTGAATATTTGTTTCTACCCATATTTTTATTGTGATTGCAAGAGTTCTCTGCTGAGATGCAGCTTACGTTATGCAAAGGTATGAAGAAAATTTGAAAACAAGCACAAAATGAGGAAGTATCGTCGTAAAATGAATAGTTCAAGCGATTTTTCGTTAAAGAATGGTAGAGCCAAAAATCGAATGATGATTGTGAAATTGATATGGTACAAAAAAACACGGAAGAGGTAAAATTCTCATCCGTGTTTCTTTAGGAATTTGATGAATTATTTTTTGATGGATTTGTGTCCGTTTACGATAATGATGCCCTTGTAGTTTTCGTTTACAAGTTCACCTTGGAGGTTGTAAATCTGAGAACTATTGCCATTTGTGGCTTGTGCGGTTTTGATGCCATCCTTCATGGAAATACCCGTAGCATCGCTTATTTCGTAATGAATATTGTAAGATTCTACGGTTATGTTTTGAGCTTCACATAATGCTTTTAATATTAAATCACCTGTGCAAACCTTTGATGCATCAGAAACTAAGTCCATTTCCATCTTAGTTTTGGTTTGACCAACCACTTTTCCATGTTTAGCTCTTGTCCCACCATATTCCAGTGATGCTATTTCTGTATCATTAATATAGCTTTTTATTGTTGCAGCACCTTTCCGTTGTTCACAGTATCCAGTTACATCAATGCCGGTAATTATGCAGTTTTTGGGCATACCTTTGATGGTTAAGGTGTTTTTCTGGTTTGCTTCCAGGTAGGTGGGGGTATCATAATCACTAGTGAAATCGTATGAACATCCTTCTGGTACATCACCAGACAGCCAATTCTTACTTGCGGCATCCAATAGTATCGTTAGAGTCTTACCAGCTGTAGTAGATTCCGATGATTTTTCGTAGTTAAGTTCTCCTTGTCCGTTTTCTGTATTATTCGATACATAGGCAGAAAATTGATGATTGTAATTTCCGTCTGAGAGAGTATTTAAATTGTTAGTTACTCCTTCTTGGGTGCTTGCCGTTAAGAATGTGAGGGATAAAATTAAAAACAAGTAAGTCTTTTTCATCTTTTTATTGATTTGGTAAATTATTAAATATGTTATTTGATGAGTATCTTTTTACCGTTGCGGATGTATATTCCGTGTGACGGGGTGGTAATCTTGCAACCCATCAAGTCATAGAGAACATTATTGTCATTGGTGCTATATTTGATACTGTTGATGGATGTGGTTTGGCGTGGAGTGATGATGATGGGATTATCGTCATAACCGGGTACGAGATGTAAATCCTGAAACTCTGCCACCTCAGTGGAAGTCTCTCCTAACCAGCCACAATACTGGAATATGCCACATACCACCTTGATGAAGTTTACTTCTTTCAAGTCTATATGATTGCCTTCTCCGTCCACTGCCCAATCAATGTCGAAAGTGGAGTAGTCGTCCGTGTTTAGCGATGCGTCCACATAACCGTAAGCATCCTTGGCATATCGGTATTGTACCCAGTAAGTGCCTTTACCCGACTGGTCGATGGCATTGTTGGGCAACTTGCCTCCTGTAAAGGTCATTGTCTCATTCTTCTCCCAGATAGGCCAGTATGACTGTCTATGGAATGAATTCTTCATGTGATATCCTGTGGAGTCACGCTTTACACCGTTTTCGGTCCATGTAGCCTCCCACTGGATGTAGTTGTCGAAAGTGGAAAAAGGCTGAGTATGACTTCCCGACTCAGCTGCAGGTTTGTGGTAAGTGATAGAAAAATCATGTATTTCTCTTGTGTTATATTCAGAGCCAGCTAGTTCATACCACTTAGCCGATGTCACGTCTGAACCAACACCCACATACACAATACCCGGTTCGATGGAGCCGCCAATAGTCTCTGAGCCATATACAGGATCCGCAGCTGCATAAAATGCATTGCCTTTGATTCTTAAATCAGAGCCCTTCAGGTTTTGAACTGGATGGTCGAACTTGAAGTTACATAACCGCCGTACGTACCCAGATGAACCAGATAACCTTTTTGGAAACTCTCAGTGCATCTTTTACATACACTGTCTTCTGTAGATGTGCTGTCTGCTTTAGGCAGCATGTTGACAAACTGTCCTGGTGCCGGGTGGTATTCCAGTACAGTAATATCCTGTGTCTGAGCTGATACAGTCAGTGGGGAGGTTACGATAGATAGGATACCGATACATTTAGTTAAAATTCTACGCATTATATTTATTATTTTTGAGAGGCTTCAAGGTGCCCCTCGTTACCTTTTATGATTTTCTGTTATCTTTTTATTGCCATAATATGGGCAGGATTGATATATACTTTTATTGCATTAAACAGCGGCTTTCCCGTTTTGGAATAGCCATATAGATAGCCGGCTGTAGCGTAACTCTTGGCATCGGTGAAATAGAGATTGCCGGTGTATGGTGATGCATATAGTTCATAAGGCGACTGTAGTTCCTTCAACTTGTTGGTTATCTCCTGATTGTATATTGAGTCGGTCACCTCCATGGTCTCAGGATTGATGGTGTGGATATGATACACATACTGGTATGTATTGTATGAGAATTCAGACCCTACTGTATAGAAATACTTGCCATCAGTGGTGTTGTATGTACAAGGGAAATCCAATACCTTAACCTCGTCCTTCTCACAATTGACAATCACGGTTTTGGGCTTTACGCTGTAATAGTCACCACAGGAATTGATACACAGATATTTACCGGCTTGTGACACCTCACCGTAGAGATTAATGCATCCAGTATCTATCAGCTTGATTGATTTCATGGTAGCAGCATTTACCTCCTGTACCGTAGTTTCATAACCATGCTCTTTTTCAGAGAATGAATATCCGCCAGTATTGGCAATGTAGAGTCTGCCGCCGTAGAGTCGGATGCCTTCTGGTTCCCATCCTACTTCACATGTGGCAACCACTTGCTTCGTTTTTAGATTTATTTTTGCCACATATCCTTTCTTGAATGTCTTATCTCCGCACTTATGGGCATACGAAGTGACGTATAGATAATTGTTGTCACTGCACATCCTCCTGTTGTTCGGTACATTTTCCGTAGCTCCGCATGCGGTACCATCCGGATGGATATATTGGATGATGTTCGACCAATTAATGGCTATTGCTATCAGCGTGTCATTGATTTGGAGTATGTCATTGGGTGTATCGCCTAGTTTGATACCGTTGATTTTGCGGAACCATTCGTTGGTCATGGTTCCGGTAGAACTTTCATAATAAGACAGTTGTCCATTGTCCGATTGCCAGTTGCCTTCATTGCAGATGATAAGGTTATCAGTTTCAGTGGTCGGGGTAGGCTTTGGTGATGAAGGTTCGTCATTATTGGACGAACACGCTGCGAGCAGCATGCTGCAGATACAGATAAAAAGATATTTTTTCATTATAGTTGATATTTAATGGTTACTCCTACTATTCTTCCGGGCATAGGCCACCTCTGGATAATCTCATAACGCTTGTCAAAGACATTCTGACATTCCGCTTCTATACCTAAATTCTTATATTTATACCCCACCTTGATGTCTGTACAGTTGTAGGCATTGAGCGGGTCCTCTATTGCATTTTCTGCAGTCCAGTAGCGCTTGTCCACAAACATGTGTGATATGGAGGTGGATAACCTTTTATACATCCAGGTGTATATGGCTGTAAATGACCACTTCGGTGAATATGCAATGTAGTCATTGTAGGCATCTTCTGTCGGGTCCGTCCTATTTCGGTCATCCTGGAATGTACCCGTAAAGAGCAGGCTGTGACATTTATAATTGACATTCACGGTCAAGTCTGCCCCCATACATCTTGTATAACCGTAGTTGAGCATAGTCCACTGGTACGAGCCTTTTAGGGGAAGGCAGACAATTCTGTCTTTTACATGATTATAGTATCCGTCAAGTTGGATATTCAACCATTTATTGCCATAAGTAATACCCATGTCAAACTGCTTGGTATATTCAGGTTTGAGATTTCTGTTTCCCACCAGTGTATAGTAGAGGTCGTTCAGGGTCGGGGTTCTGAATACCTCTTTATAAAAGGTTCTGAACATCCATCCGCCCAAGGAATATGAAACAAGCGTATTCCAGGTGAAGCGGTTCAATGGTTTCGCTTCCCCGTTTGTATGGTCGGTGGTGTTAGTGTAGAGTCCGGAAAAGCTTGCATTCCAACCTTGATGATGGTAGAATGCAGATAATGAGGTCTTGCTGTCCAGTCGATAAACATAGTGGAAATTCTTTACATCTGTAGTGAGGTCCGACCATCTTAAATCTGTTGATAATGATACCTGCCAGTCTTTATATTTATATGAGCCAGCCCAGGCGCCATAGATATCCTGCTGATGGTATTTGTTGTTGGCATGTACAGAGATGTTATCGTCATAATCTGAGCGATAGTGCAGATGGTCATTGCTGTACTTGATAATACCGCGAATTCCAAACAGACCTGATTGATTCTGATATGACAGTTGACTGAAGAAATTCTGATCCCACTCTCTGCCTACATCCGTATAGAGGGCTGTCAGTCGCCTGACCACACCACCGGGTAATCCTCTCTCAGAATTAAAATAGTAAGTATGCCACTGAAATCCTTTCCAGAATGCGCATCCCTCTATTCTGTACATCGTGATATCTGAATTTCTGCGTGTACCAGTCGTATCCTCAAATTCTGTGTGATAGGCGAATGGGTAATTGCCTTTGGATGTGGTAAATGACGCATCTATGAAACCGTAATTTTTGTATGAAAGTGTAGCTGTGGCTTTGTGTGTGCCGAATGAGGCAATACTGTACGATCCAATTATCGCAGTACTGTCCGGTCTGTGCGTTTTTAGATATACGGTAGAGGCGGATGCATATTCAGAGGCAGTCATCAGAATTTCGGTCTTGTTGGCATTAAACAGTGATACAGATTCTAACGTGGACAGTGAATATTTGCCCAAGTCCACCGTACCATTCTGTGCATTGGTAATGCGGACACCATCAAGGTACACCCCGACATGCTGTGAGCCCAATGACCTCACATTCACGGTTTTCTGTCCACCTAAACCTCCATAGTCTTTAATTTGTACACCCGCCATATATTTCAGAGCATCGGCTACAGAATTAGAAGGCATGGCTACTATCTGATTCCTTGAAATCGTCTGATGAGGCGTTACTTCCTTGAAACCGTTTATCGTTACTTCCTGTAAATGATATACAGAGTCACGGTACATTTTTTGTGCAGAAGTCTGTAAAGGATACGTACACAAAGCCACAATACTACCTAACAATATGATGAGCCGAAGCCCCCTTCCTTGATAAGCCATAAATTTTATAATATTGCAGTGACCATAGTCCCGTGGTCACCATATTACTATAATACAAAAGGCAGGTCTTCTGACTTATCCTATAAGAGGTAACACGATCTTCCCGGATGTTCACAAAGTAAAATAGACTTTGTATCCAGTGATATTGTTGGTTACCCATAAAATATGGATATACAGCTACGGGTATAGTCGCAGATTCTCACTGCATTCCCATCTTAGCTCCGATTTCTAAAAATAGACGGAGAACCAATTGCGCTGCAAATTTACGCATTATTTTTGGAAATGATGCATAAATCAATATATTTCCCCTATTTTAACATAGATACATCGTCTCATTCTCTTCTAGCCTCCTAAAAGATAGAGCAACTTATCAGTAAGACTAATATTGTAAATCACCATCAGCCATCAATTCAACAACGTACGAAGCAAATATAAAGGCACAGGTGCTGGAAATGATGAGAAGCGCAGACTGTAAAGGAGGGGCTGCATTTTACTGATTGAGGTACTGTAAATCTATCACTGACTGATTATACAGATGTATGGCTTCGGCATATTTCTGGCGGGTGTCTATCGCCTCCTTCAGTGCATTGAAATATTCTATATATCCGATTTCTCCATTCTCATAAGATAGTTGCGCGATGCGTGATACTTCTGATGCACGCTTGTTGCCAGTCTGCTCATAATAATCCACTCTGTTGCGGGCTGCAAGATACTGACTCATGAGTGACTGATAGGCAGCGTGCTGCCGCTTTGCGGCTTGTTGCTTGTACAGTGTTGTGATTTCCTGGTCTTTTCGTGCGGCTTTTACCTTCGCTTTTGTAGCACCGAAAAACAAGGGGATACCTACGCCTACCTCAAATCCCATAAAACTGCCTTTGTCGTAACTGCTGCGGTCAACATGATAGGGATTCCAACCGGAAATGACCAACTGATTGCGTAGGCCAATGCTGAAACTGGGTAGGAAACCCGTCTGTGCCTCTTTGATTTTCTTGTTCATCCTGTCCAGTTGATGGGTAAAAAGCTGTCCTTCGGCAGTCTGGTCAAAGTTGGTATCAGATGGTGGCGTATAACTGAATATTTGCAGATGTTCGGTTGTCGGTATGACGGGTTCTGAGGTATTCAGCAGTGACATCAACTGCTGTTGGGCGGAATGATAAGTAGCCTGTAGCGCCATTGTTTCTATCCGGTTTTCATCCAGCAGCCGCTGTGCCGCCAACTGTTCCAGTTGACGGCTTTCACCGGCTTTGTATCGTTCGGTAGCCAGACTCACATCCTTGCGAAACACGGAATCCAACGAAGCAAGTATCTGGATGCGCTCCTGCGTATAGACCATCAGTTCATACGTTTTTGTAATCTCAGCATCCAACTGTTTGTGGATCACATTCAGTTGTTGGGTGGCTACATTCGTCTCCGCTTTCAGTACATTGCGTCGTGCCGTATATATCGTGGGGAAATCAAAACTCTGACTGAGTGTCAATGCATTGTCTGGACTTCCCCCGGCAGTGGGATCCTGACCGAGAGAAAGTTCAGTCTTGTTCATATCCCATGCCGTGCCTTGCAGAATACGGGATTTCTCTATCTCAGACTTACCGGCTTTGATACTGTAACTGTTTTTATCCGCTATCTGGATACATTCGTCCAGCGTCAGTCTGGTCTGACCGTGACTGGTCATTGTTGTCATCATCAGAGCAGATACGATCAGTACCGTTGTCGTTAGAGCTCTCAAATTGTCTATTTTGTTTTTTATCATGATGTTCAAATCTTATTATTTCTTTGTAAATGTCTTGTAAATAGCTGGAAGTACAAGTAGTGTGAGTAGCGTGCTTGTGATGAGTCCGCCAATGACAACCGTAGCCAAAGGTCGCTGCACCTCTGCACCGTCGCCTGTGGAGAGTGCCATGGGCAGGAATCCCATAGATGCCACCAGTGCTGTCATCAATACGGGGCGCAGTCGCACCATGCAACTCTCCGTAATACGCTGATAAATATCTGTGACCCCATTGCGCTGTAAGCGATTCATCTGTCCGATGAGGACGATACCATTGAGCACTGCCACACCAAACAGGGCGATGAAACCGACGCCGGCGGAAATGGAGAAGGGCATGCCGCGCAGCCACAGCGCCCATATACCACCGATGGCGGCCAGTGGGATGGCGGAGAAGATAAAGAGCGATTCACGGATACTCCTGACTGTGGCATAGAGTAAGAAGAGGATGACCATCAGGGCTACAGGAATCACAATCATCAGTCGGTTGGTGGCACTCTGCAGATTTTGGAACTCGCCTCCATACGTGTAATAATAGCCCTCAGGCAATTTGAGCTTCTTATCCAACAGTTGCTGGATATCATTTACTGTACTCTGAATATCACGTCCCCTCACATTAAATCCCACATAGATGCGGCGGGCACCATCCTCATGACTGATTTGTGCCGGTGCATTTTGGTATTGGATATTTGCTATCTGGTTCAGCGGTACACTGCCGCCACCGGACAGAGGGATATAGAGATTCTGCAGTGACGCATCATTGCGCAGCGCCTTGTCCATACGCAGCACCAAATCAAACTTCTGCTCACCTTCATATACAGCTCCGGCGATGCCTCCGGCAAAGGAAGTTTCGAGCACCTCATTGATATCATCCACGCTGATGCCATATTCAGCCATCCGTGCATGATTATATGTTACCTGTATCTGGGGCAACCCCGATACTTGTTCCACGGCAGCTCCGCTTACACCTTGCACACTGCTTATCATTTTACTGATTTTCTGTGCCTGTGCAGACAGTTTGTCCAGGTCATCACCATATATCTTGATGGCTACATCCTGTTTGATGCCTGTCAACAACTCGTTGTTACGCATCTGGATAGGTTGGGTAATCTCCGCCTTGAGTCCGGGAATCGTCTTCAACGTCTCTTCCATCTTCGCCATCAGTGCCGGTGTGGTCCTGGCGGAAGTCCATTCCGCTTTGGGTTTGAGCGCCACCATGATATCAGCACGTTCCACGGGCATCGGGTCTGTAGGAATCTCTGCACTACCTATACGGCTCACTACCTGTTTTACTTCCGGATACTGCGTCTTGAGCAGTTTCTCTGCCTTCGTACAACTCTCTATCATCTGCGAGAGTGATGTGCCCTGTGCCATACTCATCTCCACGGCAAAGTCGCCTTCCTCCAGACTGGGGATAAATTCGCCACCCATAAACTTGAATGCCACCACACTCACACAGAAGAGTGCCACAGCCCCTGTAATCACATTCTTATGCTGCACCAGTACCCAGTCCAGAACGGGACGATACCAACTGCGTAACTTGTGCATCATCCGGTCAGAGAAGTTCTCAGTGGTCTTCACCTTCCTGCTCAGAAAAACACTGCTCGCCATCGGCACATAAGTAAGTGACAGGATAAAGGCACCCAGAATGGCAAAGAATACGGTCAGTGCCATGGGGCGGAACATCTTACCTTCTATACCTACCAATGTCATGAGCGGCACATATACAATCATAATCATGATTTCGCCGAATGCCGCGCTCGACATCATCTGCAGGGCTGATTTGCCCACCTCCGTATCCATCTCCTTTCTGTTTAATCTGAGGGACGGATATCGGACCTTACTACCATTGATATGACTTACGATGGCTTCCACGATGATTACCGCCGAATCCACAATCATACCGAAGTCTATCGCCCCCAGACTCATCAGGTTTCCCCCGATGCCGAAGGTCTTCATCATACCGAAAGCAAAGAGCATACTCAGCGGTATCACACTCGCCACAACCAGTCCGGCACGATAATTGCCCAGAAAGAGTATCAGCACAAAGATGACGATGAGGCCACCTTCTACCAGGTTACGGGCGATGGTTCCCTCCACACGGTTCACCAGATTGGTACGGTCTATAAATGGTTCTATCACGACACCTTCCGGCAGACTCCGTTGTATTTTGGCGATGCGCTCTTTCACATTTTTGATGACCTGTTGGAAGTTCTCTCCTTTGAGCATGATGGCGATACCAGCCACCACTTCATCCTCACCGTTACGGGTCACAGCACCGAAGCGGGTGGCATGTCCCAGTTGAACCTTTGCCACATCACCCACCCTCACGGGAATACCGTTCACCGTCTTGATGGTGATGTTGCTGATGTCCGTCATATTCTTCACCACACCGATACCGCGGATGTAATATTGATTGGAATTCTGCTCAATATAACTGCCGCCGGTATTGGCATTGTTCCGCTGCAGCGCAGTAAACACCTCGCTCACTGTTACTCCTGAGGCATTGAGCCGTTCACTGTTGATGGCCACCTCATACTGTTTCACGTAGCCACCCCAACCGCTCACCTCAGCCACTCCTGGAGTGCCTGACAGTTGTTTGCGCACAATCCAGTCCTGATAAGTGCGCAACTGGGTGAGTGAATACTGATGTTCATATCCCTCTTTGGCACGGATAGTATAGTGATAAATTTCACCAAGAGCAGTAGATATAGGTCCCATTTCCGTCTCACAGTTCTTGGGCAACTGTCTGGTCACCTCCTCCAGCATCTGACTCACTTGTGAACGTGCCCAATAGATGTCGGCATCATCCTGGAATACCAGTGTGATAACCGAAAGTCCACTACGCGAGATGCTGCGCCGTTCCTCCAGACGGGGAATGTTGGCAAGTGCCATTTCTATGGGCGTAGTGATATACTGTTCCACCTCCTGTGCACCGAGTGAAGGTGCCTGTGTGATGACCTGTACCTGATTGTCGGTAATGTCGGGTGTGGAATCGAAAGGCAGTTGGATGAGCGACCATACGCCCCATACGATGAGTGCCAAGGTCATCGCCCCTATCACCAGTTTATGATTGATAGAGTAATCTATTAATTTTTTAAACATAGCCGTATCAGTCTTCTTCTCCGTGATTACCTGTCAATGATGCCAGATAGAAAGCATTGTCGGTCACTATCTTCTGTCCTCTCTGGATATGTTTGCAGAGTTCCACCTCCGTATAACCGTCCTGACTGATGCCGGTGGTTATCTCATGGCGGGAGAAACTGTATTGGCCATGGAGTGGTTCTCGGTTGAGTGCAAAGATATAAGTCTTGCCGTCTGTGGTTACAATCGCCTTGCTGGGCAGTACCTTGCATTCCTGTCTGCCAGTGGCAATCTGTCCGTTCACATACATGCCGTCGAAGAGTTTTGCGGTATGGTTGCCATTCAGTCGTACGTGTACAGCCACAGACTTTGTACCGTCATTGAAATACTCATTCATGCCATACACATATCCGCTGACTTTCACGCCCGGTTGGTTAGTTAGTGAGAGCAGTACTCTGTCGCCTGGCTTCACCTTGTTGATATCCTTTTCAAACACATTCAGGTCACATTCCACAGCACTGTTGTTCCGTATCTTCATGATAGGTGTCTGCATATCAGCGTAACTGCCCAGACTGCCCGTAATTTCACTCACCGTACCGCTGATAGGGGCACGCAGCGGAAATACAGTAGTAAACTTACCTTTTCCTACCTGAGCAGGCGAGATACCCATCTGTGCTAACTGGCGACTGATGCCGATGAGATTGGCGCGTGCCACCTGATAATCCTTTTGGGTCTGTTGTACATTCTTCTTGATGCCAGCCCCCTTGGTGTCCAGTGTCTGCTGACGGTTCATTTCCAGTCGGGCCATCTCGCATTCTTTGGTGGCAGAGTAGTACTCCCGCTGCAGTGATACCACATCCGTGTTTTCTATCCATGCCATCACTTGACCTTTACGAACTGGTTGCCCCTCCTTCACGAGAATGCTTTTGATGACGCCTCCCATCAGAGAAGCCACATCACCTTTATTCTGGGCACGGAGCACCAGCTGTCCGTTCACTTTGATGGTGGCATCCAGTTCACGCTGTTCCACTGGTCCCATCTTTAAGTCCACCGTTTTCACCTGTTGGGCATTCAGTGGAATATTCATCATGTCCATCTCTTCCGTCTCCTCGCTGTTGGTCGCTCCAGCTTTGCTCTTATTGGCAAACGTAAAACCAACGATGGCTAGTAGCGTGACGGTTACAATAAAAATTAATCTTTTCATAATTTTTCTTTTTTCTGCTGCAAAGTTATCGCAAAGATGTTGCAACCTAGTTGCATACCAATGATTACGCCCAACTTTGCAACTGAGTTGCAAAATCAATTAAAAGCACTAAAGGTGTACATTCCAGTGAATATACATGATAAAAAGAAAAATTATAAGATAGGAGGTCCCCTACGGGATATGGATACAGCCTGATAACTGATGATGGCGGTAGCCGTCTCCTGCCAGTATACATGCGTGATACCCATAGTGGGCACGTCCTGCATGTCATCGGGAAGTACTGCCAGAAGAACGGGAGGTGCGGGAATAAGCGACTTGACGACGGCATGTACCGTCTTTGCATTGATGATAAAATGGCGTATTTGTTGCAAAGAGCAACCGTCTTCCTCATTCTCATGGTGTTCCGTATGCTGGTCGTTTTCCTGACCGTCTATGGCGCACTGTTCCCAGATAGTACATATCTCCTCCCAGTGATGATGATGTGCCACCACAGTAGAGAGCAGCACACAGCATGTAGCCACCCATAAGGTATATATGTACAGTCGTTTCTTCATATACTGGCTGCAAAAATAAATGAATTCTTCGGTATATCCAAAGTTTTTAGTTTATTTTATGGATTCTACATATCATCCATGGATAGGTCAATATAAATGGATTACTTCCAGGTCGTCCGGCACATATACCGTACCCTGGAATACTGATTCGGCTTCAGCGGTATAGGTAGCCTTGCGCTGCGCCAGCGTTTTATCCTCCGTATGATAGAGTATGAGATTGCTGATGTGAAGTGAGGCAGCCAGTTGGGCAGCGTCCTGTGCGGTGGAGTGATGCTTCTCATAAGGTTTGAAGATGTCTCTGTCGGCATAACGGCAGAAGGCTTCACACATCATCCAGTCTGCACCAGCCACTAAGTCATGATTGGCTTCATTATAAGGCTCATCCCCCAGACATGTCAGCTGCTGATCATCGGGCAGAAGAGCAGTAAAACCAAACTGTTTCTCTTTGGTAGAGCGAATGTCAAAGCACTGTAACTGTAGGTCGCCCACCGTAAAATGGTCACGGTCGTGCAATTCATGGAATACAATACATTCCTGCATGTGTACCAGTTGCTTGTGAGCCAGAAGATTATCGCAGAAGTATCTGAGCAGGTTGAGTACCTTAGCGTGACTCCATACATTCAGTTTGCCTTGGAATTTACCAGTGGCATGGCGCTGGATGAATACCCGTATCACCCAGATGACACCCAATATATGGTCGGTATGACTGTGGGTTACAAACAAATCGTGGATGTCGCCCAGGGAAATGTCAGCCTTCTCCAGTTGGCTTAGTACGCCATTGCCTCCTCCAGCATCTACCAGAAGCATAGTGGCAGGCGTATGCAACACGAAACAGGTGTTGTAGCAGCGGGTCACCAGTGCATTGCCAGTACCCAGCATCGTGATTTTACATTGACTATTAATCATTTCTTATCGAATGTGGCGAAGTAGGCGCCTGCTATCATGAAGGCAAGGCCGATGATAAAGGTGATGGTAATCTGCTCGCCGAGGATGATAAACGAGAGTAGCATGCCGATAAACGGTGCCACGGCGTAGAATGTACTTGTCTTAGCTGCGCCGATGGTGCGCTGCGCATACGTATAGAAAAAGATGCTCATGCCATAAGCTACGAATCCCAACAGCATCACGGCAGGCAGTTCATGCCACTGTGGAAGAGATTCACCTACGCTCAGGGCAATACAGAGAGAACCTAGTCCACTGCCGAATCCTTTTACGGTTACAATCTCCAGCGGGTCTTTATGGGAGATGCAGCGGGTACAGTTGTTTTCCAGACCCCAACAGATGCAGGCTGCCAGTACGAGCAGGGAACCTGCCGAGAAAGAGAGGCTCGAGGCATCTTCCACTGTAAGCAGAATACAGGCAATCGTCACCAGTACAATGGCAATCCAAAGTCGGCGGCTCACCTGTTCATGAAACAGTAGTAGGGCAATGATAGCCGTAGCCACTATCTCAAAGTTGTTGAGCAGCGAAGCGTTTGCCGCTGCCGTTGTCTTCAGTCCGAACATCAGGAATATAGGTGCTGCAATATCCAGTAGTACCATTGCCACTGTATAGGGCAAGTCCTTGCGCTCCAGTTTCTTCTCATGAGAGGCTACATGGGTACGGGTGCGTACCAGCCCCAGCAGGAGCATGCCAACTCCTGCACCGAGATACAGGAATGCCGCCATCATCATCGGCGATACATGGCGTAGCAATATTTTTGACATCGGCATGCTGATGGCATAAAGTGCGGCAGCCAGTACGGCGAAGAATATCGCCCATCGGTATTGTGTGTTCTTTCTTTCCATTATATGACTGCAAAATTAGAATTTTTATTTGAAATACGCAAAAGTAATGCCATCAGTTTCTTGAGCTTATTCACAATTCGATAGCAAAAAGTTTAATTTGTTAGACTTTTTGTCGTTTCATCTCGAAAAATAAACTATATTTGCAGCAGAAGTTTATTATATTAGACTATGGAAATGGAAATGAATTTTGATATATGTAAAACCGTCTGATGGATTTCGATACAATTTGGCAGGTGGAAGATGAGATAACCACTATGGTGGATGCCAGCATCTGTTGTGGTATCTGGCAGTTGGATTATGATGCGGAAAACCGTGTGATACATCTGGAACTGGAGGAGCATCTGGATGAAACTCAAGCAGAAATGCTCAGTTCACAGTTTACCGTGAGCGGTTATTATGATGGAGAAGGCAGTCATGGCTCTATATTTGTCTTTCAGATAGAATAAGCATAAAATTGCGAAGTAACTTATATAAATGCGAGTCATAACTCATATAACTACGACTCGTACTTATCGATGAAAAAAAATTATTAATGATAACTACAAACCGTATTTACGTTTAAAACGACTCATAAAGCCATGCTTTGTGCTGTCTGATTATTCACTGATTCACATGACATCCTATTCCATAGGTGAAGCTTCACCTGATTTCACATCGTAAAAGACGATGAAATAAAAGTTTATCAATGTATGTTTCACCCATAAATAGCTATTTCACAGCAAGATACGGTGAAGGATAAAAATACATAGAAGTACAATTTGAGATAACTGAAAGGCGTGAAGGGTGAAACGTCATCTTTCACCATCATCACTAGGTTTAATCGGTGTTTCAGACAGAAAGTGAAGGATTGAAGCTTATTTCTATTCAATTTGTTTTCACCCATTCAAAGAGGCACCATGATTCATGCTGGCGGCATCATGTTGCAGGGTGACAACAGTATCGCGGTATTCATTTCCAGGAGGAAATTTTTATTGATGGTAACAAGATAAAGATGACCCGTTGGTGGAATTAAAAAGTGAATAAATTTATGTATAAAAAGTTGCACATATCATTATTAGTATATTAGAGGCGTCCAAACTTTTAATATCAAATCAGCGTATGTACAACTTATATGCAATATTAGCAAAACCTACCTGGAAGTAATCTCTTTAAGTCTGACTGCTGAAACAATGAGCATAGATAGTGAGAATTATCTATTTATCCAATTGGCACAATATAGATTTTCATTTCCGAATATGATATCAAGACGGCAGTTCAATGATCGCTGTAAATTTACAGGAAATCTTTGTGAAACCATCAGAAAACGCATCGCAGATAATGTTGATGGTGGAGAAGACTATTCAATGTGCTGTCCTGTCTCTCATGTTAATGACGGATAAGAGATTGTGGGATACATCCTCCATGTTACTTGATTGGAATACTGAAGTCTACAGTCTTTGTGTCATCCGACTTTGACAGATGTGCATTGTTATCAAGAGGTACAATACCTTCCTTCTCATCCACGGTGACAGTACGCACTTTAATTTCTGTAGAAGTAACTGTTATTACGGAGATTGTAGGCAGTTGGGGAGTTGCCATGACATCAACATACGAGGGACGGGTAACACTGGTAGCCGCTTGCTTGGTGCCACTGCTTCCCGTCTGCAAATGTACGGTCTTGCAGTTATCGTTCTGAATGCTGCGCAAGTAACAATGGTCGTGACCATAAAGTACTAATGATACGCCGTATTCGGCAAATATGTCCGTGAAAGCCGTTGTTACGTCTGTCACAATTCCGTTGAGGTCATATTCTCCACGGTGCATACATATAATAACATTGCCATTCTTGTAATTGCTTAAGTCATTGCGTAACCATTCTGCCTCGGCAGAAAATCCAGATTTGCACTGTGTATTGAGCACGACAAAGTGTACTTTCCCCCAGTTGAACGAATAGACGGTGCCTGGAGTGACAGCTGCTGCAGTACACGAATTATCAGGTACTGAAAAATGTTCTCTGAATGCCCTTGCAGGATATACGGTGGTCTCCTCATGGTTACCCACGGTGGGGAAATAGGGCAGACGGGTGAGTACTGATTTCTCGTCATTGATATACCAACGCCATTCATCTTCAAAATAATTGGTTTCCACCTGGTCGCCAGTATGTATCACAAACTGTGGTTTGTATTCATCTACTATCTGCCTGAGGGCATGCGAACAAGTGACATATCCAGCTGCCTTCGTACTCTGTGTATCAGAGGTGTGGAGAAAAGTAAATGAAGCATCTTCCGTGGCTGTCGTAAATGAATAGACAGGTGAGGTGGTCGAACCGCTTGTTATCTGATAGTAGTAGGTGGTGCCGGCAGTAAGTTGCGTAGTGGAGGCTCTGAAGACGGACGCATTACCTTTGTAGTTGAGGGAGCGTACGGCTGCTATGACCATCGGACTACCCATAGATGGAGATGTGGAAATGGATACGGAACCTTGCACGATGTTCTGTGGCATCTGCCAGGTGAATGAGCGAGATTGATAGGGAGTGGTAGTGATGCAGGTGGTAATCGTATTGATGGAATCGGGATGGAGTTGCGTAGTCTCGGTATATTCCGGCATGGCCGAACTAAACCAAGGACCTTCTGCGGCACTTCTCGGGCGTACCCACTGCATGAAGGCAGAATCCGATGACGAATAATCCGCGGAAATGCAGTCTCCATCCTCCGTGTCAGCTTCATTGATGTCTGTATCCTGGAAGTACTGACGGCGGATGGCACGTTTAGAAGACTGTGAACAGGTGGCATTGCTCTCATAGACAGAAATGAACTCATCTGCCACATTATCGTTTCCGTGAACAGCGAGCATATCCACATAGTGGGCTATAGTGGGTTTGTGTGTAGTATTATTGAAGATGAGGGAATCATTGCTTATGGCTGTCGTATCACTTTTCAGCAGAAGTGCCATCCCTTTTGTATTGAAATAGATGTTCCATTCCTGGTCTGGATTCTCTATCTCGATATTGTGCGCTTTCTTGTCGTTGGTATATCGATTACCTCTGATAAGAAAGGAACTGTAGGCAGGAATAGTGCCTTTGAGCAACAGCCGGTGCCAACCTGATGTATTCAGTGTGTCAATCTTTGATCCCAGATACCACAGGCTCCATCCGTCGAGCACTTGAGGTTGGGATGTTGTATTGTATAATTCCGCAAAGCAGTTGGAGGCTGTTCCCTTATTGTTTACTCCCGCATAAAACTGATTGATGATGACGTGCGCCTTCGTAACATCGTAAGAATCTGTGGTGTCTCCGTCGCCAGTGGTATGGTCATTTTCTGAACATGCGCATAAGTTTGCGAGCATCAGTGAACTGCATAACAAGGATAGTATCTTTTTCATAGGCTTAATAATTGATGAAGCCCTCAGATTGTATCAGTCTTGGGTTATCATGTGGCAAAACTACATATTTTTTCTGGAATGACACCACTATTTGGAGAAAAATTGCATAAAAAAAGTGATTGTAATATTGATTATGAATTGAAGTTAATGACGGATAAATAAGGTTATATATGATGTTTATGGAAACCTGTTGATAAATTTTTTTGTTTATATTTGCCTTTTAAATGTATTGAATAGGAATAAACATATATTGATAAAAAGAATGAGAAATATTTTATTAACAGCACTAGTGGCATCATGTATGCTCTCTGTGCAAGCGAAGAAGACATTGACGCCGCTCAGGCTGGTACTGTACTTACGGATGAGGTGAAAGAGAATGCCCGTCTGCTCAATCCGATGAATTTCATCGGAAATGCTCAGACCACTGTGGCTCCTCACTGGTACATCCGTCATGGTGCCCGTGACCGTGATACTGCATTCCCCATCGCCATCAATCTGGCTACCAAACTGCAGAATAATGCTAAGGAAGTGAACTTCAAATTGCCTTGGAACCGTCCTCACCGTGGTGATTATGCCCTGAATGAACTCTTTGACTGGATTAGGACAATTGTGAAATAAATAATAATGTGCCACGACGTCAGGTCTATGCTGTTCCTTAAAATTTGATACTAGAATAAATCTATAAAAAATAAACTTCTTTTTCCTCCACCTGTTTTTCTTTAAACTGTACTTCAAACCATCTTGCCATACAAGTCTGACCTATTGAGTGACGATAAGAAGTCTTGGAAAAGGTAGGCAGATACATTTCAGTATTATTCTTAGCGTTGATTGCATTTCCGCTTTTCCTCGTTTAACATAATTCAAAAGATTAAGATGATTATTCTTGTCTATTAGACAGATTTCTCGTTGTCTATCTTTCGGAATCGTAATTTTTAGGTATTTGAGTTGTCGTCCGAAAAAACTTGTTCTTGAGGTGATGCTTGTTTTTATATATGCCCTCAGAGTGAAAGGTATTATCAATGAAATTCAAAAGTAATACCTAATATTAGTGATATGAAATCACCAGTATTAGGTATTGTCAATATTATTTAATTGCCTTAACTTTGCACCATGGAAATAAAGGTTATGAGAAATAAATCGTTGACAATATTTTTATTGTTATTGAATATAAGCATCCCTTGCCTTTCTCTAAATTATAAAATAGGAGGAAAGGTTATCAATAAGGATAATAAGAAGCCTGTGGAATATGCATCCGTTCTGGTGAAAGAAAATGGGCTGTGGGCAATTACCGATAAAGAGGGCAATTTCTTAATAAAAAATGTACCGCAGGGTGTGATGACACTCACAGTACAAAGCCTTGGCTATACAAAAAAAGAGATGAACCTTCATGTCAACAGAGATAACAGTACGCTTTATATCCTTCTGTCAGAGGATAATTTGAAACTTGATGATGTTGAGATCGTGGCAAAAAGGAAATCGGATGTTTCTACCACTTCTTATACGATAGATCGTTTGGCTCTTGACAATCAGCAGATACTCAATATAGCAGACATACCTACTCTTCTTCCTGGAGGAAAGACGGTAAACAGTTCACTTATGAATGATAGTAGATTTTCTCTCAGAAGTGGTAGTCAGGAAAAAGGAAATGCCTCATTTGGTACTGCTGTGGAAATAGATGGGATGAGGTTGGATAACAACGCATCTATGGGAGAAACTGCTGGTATCAGTACCAGAAATATCAGCACTTCCAATATAGACAATGTGGAGATTGTGACAGGTATACCATCAGTGGAATATGGCGATTTGAGTAATGGCGTGATTAAAGTAAGTACACGTAAGGGTAAATCGCCTTTTATCATTGAAGGAAAAATGAATCAACATACACGTCTGATAGCAATCAACAAGGGCATGGACCTAGGCCGTAATGATGGTATGCTTAATGTGTCGGCAGAACATGCTCGTTCGTTTGCTGATGCTGCCTCGCCTTATACTGCTTATCAGCGTAATATTCTCTCAATTAACTACACAAATGTGTTGATGCGTAATAATATGCCGTTGACATTAACTGCAGGAATATCGGGGAATCTAGGAGGGTACAGTTCAAAATCTGATCCTGACGAAGAATTGGATAGCTATGCTAAGGTGAAGGATAATGCATTCCGTGCTCATATAGATATTGACTGGCTTCTCAACAAACTGTGGATTACAAGTATTTCATTGAATGGGTCGGCTTCTTATGTAAACAGGAAAAGCGAGAACTATTATAATACTAGTAGTTCGTCCACTCAACCTTATTTGCATTCGTTGAAAGATGGATATTATCTCTCTTCCGACTATGATGTAAATCCAGATGCAGAGATTGTTCTTGGTCCTACCGGTTATTGGTATGTAAAGGAATATAATGATTCAAAGCCAGTGGACTATGCCTTGAAGTTGAAGGCAAACTGGAATCATCGAATAGAGGGTATATTCCATACACTATTATTAGGCATAGAGTGGACACATTCAGAAAATAGGGGAAAAGGAACTTATTATGAGGATATGCGGTATGCTCCTACATGGCGTGAATACAGATATGATGCACTGCCGGCGATAAATAATGTGGCCCTATATGCGGAAGAGAAGTTGAACATACCTGTTTTTTCACTGTCCACAATCGAAATGACTGCGGGCTTACGAAATGATATGACTGCTATTGGGGGTTCGCATTATGGTAATGTATCAAGTATATCACCCCGTTTTAATGGCAGATATATATTTTGGCGTAGCAGAAAGACATGGATAAGTGATTTGAGTATACATGCCGGATGGGGGAAATCTGTGAAGTTGCCATCTTTTCAGGTGCTATATCCGTCACCGTCGTATAGTGACAAACTCGCATTCGCATCTACGAGTACAGCCGATAATAAGTCTTACTATGCTTATTATACTTATCCCTCCACATCCCTCTACAATCCTTCATTGAAATGGCAGTATACATTACAGACTGACCTCGGTGTGGAAATGAATATCAGAGGTACGAGAATCTCTGTATCTGCTTTTCATAACAAAACAGATAATCCATATATGGCCACCACTGTCTATACGCCGATAACTTATAAATATACGACTCCCACGGCTGTACAGAATTGTGGTATTCAAATAGCTGATCGTGCTTTCTCCATCAACAAGCAGACGGGAGTTGTGACTGTGTCAGATCGGTCAGGTGCCAAAGCAGATGTGATATTGCCTTATCTTGAACGGAATACTTATGTTACAAACATGAAATATGTAAATGCTTCACCGCTCGACAGATATGGCTTGGAATGGATTATTGACTTTGCTCAAATTAAACCGCTGCATACCAATATTCGACTTGATGGTAATTACTATTATTATAAAGCCATAGACGAGACGCTGTTTGCTGATGTCCCGGTGAGTCTTACCTCAACCATGAGTAATGGTTTACCTTATCAATACATCGGATATTACAAAGGCAGTAGTGCCACAAGTACCAGTTATAGTGCTGATGCTTCTGTGGGGAATGGTGCCGTGTCAAGTCAAGTAAATCTAAATGCCACCTTTACTACACATATTCCTAAAGTGCGAATGATTATGTCGTTAAGGATGGAATGCTCATTTTATAATTACCGCCATACTTTGAGTGAATATGAAGATGGTACACGTGGTTATGTGGTAGATCAATCTACGGATTATTTCGGGATACCTTATGATGGAAGTTCCCGTGACAAGTTTGTGATTCTTTATCCGGAATACTATTCTACCTGGGAAGATCCTGGTACACTGATTCCCTTTGCTGATAAATTCGCATGGGCTAAAGAAAATGATAAAAATCTGTATAATGATCTGGCAAAGCTTGTGGTGAGATCCAATTATGCCTATCTGATGAATCCTGATAATATTTCATTTTATTATTCGGCCAATCTGAGCGTGACTAAAGAAATCGGAGATCATGTGTCTGTATCGTTTTATGCCAATAATTTTTTGAATAATATGAATAAAGTACGTTCATCACAGACGGGAATAGAGAGTTCGCTGTTTGCAAGTGGTTATATACCAAGTTTCTATTATGGATTATCATTAAGACTGAAGATATGAAGAAGTGCATAATGATGATAGCGCTAATACTGTTTATAACAACAGCCTGTTCGTACGATGAAAATATTGATTTGTGTGATGTGACTGTGAAACTGGTCTATCCTGTTGGTACTTTGACACCATATAAAGGTGCCAGAGTACAGTTGACAGATGCTTCTGCATCCATCTTCGTGGATTCTACAGATGCTGGTGGCATAGCCCATTTTCATGTTCCACCTGGTATCTATGAAGCTAACAGTTCAGAGAACTATAGCACTTACGACTATCGATATTTTATAAACGGTGTAAAAAGCATGATACTGGCATCTCCGGAAAGTACTGATACGATAAAAATGGAATTGACAGTATCCAAAAAGAGAATAGTTCATTAATTTAATAATTCAAAAAAATGAGTATGAGTAAAAGTTTATCAAGAATGATGCTGCTTCTTGCAGTATTTATGCT